>JBJKQC010000040.1:0-5463 GCA_046705745.1 Dehalococcoidia bacterium | reverse complement strand
GCCCTGGCTGCTTGTGGATGCCGCGCCGATGGACTCGACGGTACCGGACAATCTCTGGCCTGGTAGTGCGTCTAAGGTAACTATGGCTTGGTCCCCTTGCTTGACCGAGAGCACGTCCGTTTCCGCGACGCTTCCCGACACGTCGACGGTGTCCGTGGACTGGATGACAATGCCTGCAGTCCCGGGCGTCACAGATTGCCCAACGCTGTACGGCTGACTGGTGATTACGCCCGCGATGGGCGCCTTGAGGACTGCGTTGGCGAGGGCGTCTTGCGCTTGCGTCAGGTTGCTCTGAGCAACGGCGACCTTGGCTTTGGCCGCGATTATTTGAGGGGAATCGGTCAGGTTGTTGCTTGCCAGCGCGGCGATCCCCTTGCCTGGCCCGCCGTACGCTGCGTCTGCCGCGCTCTCCAATGCCTGCCAAGCGTCGTCCATTTCCTTTTGTACGCACAGCGTGCCGGCGGGGACCGCGGCATTGTCATTGGTGCCGCAGGTTGCCACGATGCCACCAGGGTAAAGCCCCATGCGCCAAAAGGCGACGACCGTCTCGTTCCATGGAGTGGCCGGGTTATTGGTAATCAGCGATGGGTCATACCCGCCGACGCTCATAGGCGGTGCGAAAAGGGTAGTGAGGTCAACTCCCCATTGCTTGAGCAACGCGTCCGGAGACATGAATGTCTCTGCGTGCGACAATGTGATACCGAGGAACTTCATGTAGACCTGCTGGTAGGCCTGCTCAGCGTTTTGCAAGTCGGTCGTGGTGGTGGCCTGAATATTGGTGAGCGCCGTCTGCGCTTTAGCGAGGGCAACCTCCGCGTTAGCCTCGTTGCTTTGCAGCGTCAGCACCGTTGTGTTGTCGAGCTGCGCAAGCGTTTGTCCAGCCTGCACCGTATCGCCCACATTCACCCCCACCTGCGCGACTGTGCCCTGGCTCAGAAATGAGGCCGTCTCCCCGTCGGGGAATGAGATGTTGCCGCTCACGGTAACGCTCTTCGTCAGGTTGCCCATCTGGGCCGCCACCACCTGGTCGCCTGCCGCAACTCCGTTCTGGTTTGATCCGCGTGCTGTGGCGGTGCCCCAGTACGCTGCGCCGCCGGCGCCGGCTAAGACCACCAGGAAAAGAGCAGCCTGCCAAATCTTGAGGCGACCCAACTGCGAGGAAAGCATGGACATGAGTGTGCTCCCGAACGAACGTCTGCTTCAGTGGACGCGGCGGATAACCGCTGTCCGCGGTTGTAGTTCCCCGCATACCGCTGGTCACATCGGATTTTGGCCCGTGGACCCTAGTTGAATTAGTTAGCATGAAAGTGTGAAGGAAATTTGAAGGAATAAGTAGTACGAATAGCTACTTCTACGTCATTATCCCGGCGATTAGGGAAGAGCTGACACAACTAGGACAGGCTTGAGTGTCTGCCCCAGCCCCTAATGCACGGGACCGGAAATGCGCAGTAGTCCTTCGTATCCCATTGCGACAGGTTAGTGTCTGGCCCGAGCGGAGTCAGTGGAGTCGAAGGGGATGGTGAGGAATGCAGGGCCCTTTGATTATCGTGGCTCAGGGACTCTACTGCGTCTTGAGCCAGTGGAAATGATGAAGGATTCCCGAGTGAACACAGGCGAACTCCGTGACGGCACCTTCTAGGCGCAAATGTATTCGCCGGGTGAGGACAACCTAAAGGCCCTGGGGAGTAACTCTCGTCACCTTAGGAGAGCGAATCCGCTACTTCCGGCGCCAGAGGTATGTCTAGGAGCTTTTTGGTTGTCCGGGACGAACGGGAATCTCGACCAGAGCCGACCAGCGAACGACCCCGCTCGTGACTATGAAGGGGCAGGTCTACCGAGAAGCGCGTGCCACGCCCATGGCTGCTCTCAACGTGAATGCTACCTCCGTGGGCTTCGACAAGGTGCTTGGCGATGCTCAGACCGAGCCCGGTTCCGCCCGTGGAGCGGTCACGAGAACGGTCCACTCGATAAAATCGCTCGAACACTAGCGAGAGCGCCTCCATGGGGATGCCTTCCCCTGTGTCGGCCACGACAATCCGCGCTTGCTCTCCAACCGTGCGCGCGCTGACGCGTACTGCGCCGCCTTCTGGCGTATGCGTGATGGCGTTGTCCACGAGGTTGGAAACGACCTGCCCGATCCGGGCGCTGTCGATCTCCGCGGTTGGCAGGTCAGGCGGACCGTCGAACGATAGCGACACCCCCTTCGCTTCCGCCCTTGGTTTGAACGCTTCTATGGACGATTGCAGCATTCGGCCTAAGGCCACGGGCTCGCGATACAGCGTCAATGCTCCCGCGTCTGCCAGCGCCAACAAGCGGAGGTCTTCCATGAGCCTGGCCAGGTGCATCACCTGCTGATAGATGGTCTCGATGGCCTCTGTCGTCGGATGCATGACGCCGTCCCGAAGCGCCTCCACGTATCCTTGGATGTTGGCCAGTGGCGTCCGCAGCTCGTGAGCGATGTCCGCCATCATGTCCTTGCGCTGGGACTGTGCCCGCTGGAGCCCCTCAGCCATGGCATTGAAGCTGTGCGCCAACTGCGCGAACTCCGTGCTTCCGGCCAGGGCCACGCGTTGGGTCAGGTCTCCTTGGCCAAGGCGCTGGGCCGCGCCACGCAGGGCGCGGACAGGGGCAAGCATTCGCCGGGACGTGAGGTAGACCACGGCGATCCCGGCCGCCGCGGCGGCCAGGCCCGTCCAGAGCAAAAAGTGGTCCAAGTTGGTGACGATCTGGGAAGCTTGAGGGTCGGGCCCCACGAATGCGGCGCTGGAGGACGGCTGAATGAGGAGAGTGCCCACCGGTGCCCCGCGATCGCTCACGGGCATGGCGTACGTCCCATCGCCCGCCGGCCCTGCGGGACCGCCCCATTTGGGCGTGTGGTCCGCAAATTTCCAGGAAGAATAACCGGTCCCGGTAAGTCCATGGGGGCCTACCTCAAAGCTCCACTCTTGGACCACATTCTGGTCGGTAGTCTGACCAAAAGAGTCGGCTAGTACATGGCCTCGGGAGTCCACCAACGTAATGTGCAGTCCGTATAGCGTCCCAGCCTGTTCGATGACCGCGAGCAAAGCGCTGAGGCCCCCGGACGAGGAGTAGGCCATGTTCGCGAGGCGCTGTACCCGGGTGGCCCGCACCCATTCCGTCTGCTCCTGAAATTGCTTGGCATCCTTCGCAGCTACGTAATGGGCATAGACGCTCACACTGCCGAGGCTTAGCGCGAGCACCACGGCGAAGCTGAGAATAAGCCTGAATTGGAGACTCTGAAAACGCCTACGCATGAGTGAACCTATAGCCTGCTCCATAAACGGTCCTGATGTAACGCTGGCCGCCCGCGGCATCTTCCAGCTTCCTTCTGAGGTTGGAAACATGGCTGTCGACCGTCCGGTCAAAACCATCGAACGTATCGTCGAAGACTTGGTTGATGATTTCTTCCCGGGAGAAGGTGCGGTGCGGTTCTCTTATCAATAGATAGAGTATGCGCATCTCCGTAGGGGTGAGTCGGACCGGATTGTCTCGGACTTGCACCGACCTGCTCACAAGGTCCACTTGAACTCCGTCCACCGACAGGCTCTTGGGCGCATTCCCCGAAGCGGCCAACGCGGTCCGGCGCAGCACAGCTTTGACCCTTGCCACAAGCTCGCGCGGGCTGAAAGGCTTGACGACGTAGTCATCCGCTCCAATATCCAGCCCAGACAGCCGGTCTTCCTCCTCCACCCTCGCCGTTAGCATCACGATGGGAACGTCCGACTCACGCCGAAGCGTCCGACACACCTCCATCCCATCCAGGCGAGGCAGCATCAGGTCTAGCACCACCAGATCTGGTTTGGCCTCTCGGGCGAGACGGAGTCCTTCCAATCCATCCCTTGCCGCAAGCACCTCGTACCCATCCCGGGCGAGGTAGACGCGCACGAAGTCGATGGTAGTGGGATCGTCTTCCACGATGAGAATGGTCTTAGCAGTACGAGCTTCCACAATTGCCATGGCCATGGTGCACTTTTAGCTCTGAAATGTTAAGAAAATTTGAAGAGCGCCTATAAAGCCAGCACCCTTCTATCCATAATACGCTCAATAAACGCCAAAAGATGTCCACCGCGTGGGCGCCATTCGTCGGGGTCGCGGGCACGTTTCCGCAGGAAATTCGCACGCTTATTGGATCGTCGTTGCAAGTGACGAAGGACGGTCGGGTGTTGGATGTCCAGAATGCCCACTGCGTCCACCCAGCCCAGAAGACGGACCCGAGGCGTTTTACATCTCGTCGATAGAACCAAAAAACAAATGGAAGGGGAGGTACTCGTTCATACTTCCCCTTCCATTCTAAGCCTTACTACGCTAAGCGATGTCGTGTCGTCAGCTTACCAGAAGACCAACTGTTCCTTGCCTCCAACCAAATAGATTGGCGGATGGTCAATGCCGAAATCCGAGGGACGGACCACCATGTCCAGCGTCGCAGCGAATTCGTACACGCGCCCTTGCTGTAAGCTCTTGAGCACATCCCCAAGGCTTCGGCCCGGCGTGGTTAGGAGGACTTGGGTGGTCGCATCCCATATAGCCAGGCTGGCGACGGTAACGCCTGGTTCCCCAGGGGTTACCGTGATCCCCGGCGCTGCGCCGGGCGTTGGCGTGGGTGCCGGGGCCAGGCTAAAAGGGCTGTAGTCTGACCATGGTCCGGGCGCGGCGGACTGGTAAATGCCTCGTATGCGCCAATAGTATGTATCGCCCGCTGTGAGTTCAGCGGTATCGGTCCAGGGCGGCTGTCCGACCACGCCCGAGGAGATCGTCTTCCCGCTAGGGAAATGCTGGTCGGTGCTGATCTGGACCTCGTAGCCCTTAGCGCCGCCGATAGTCGTCCAGACGAAGGACGGCGTGGTGGTGTTCAAGACCGCCCCAGGCTGCGGCGACAAGTAGCCTGGCACCTGCGCTGCGGCGGTTGCCCCCCCTAGGCTGCCGGGCTGAATGGCCGTTGGCGTCCCTTCTGGTAGTTGGTCCGCAGCCTGGACCTGATGGTTCCCGCAGCCGGCTAAGGTCAAGAGCGCCGTTGCCAATAGAAGAACAACGATGCCGCTGGTTTTGCATCTCTCAAGCAACTGATTCATACGCATCATCCGATCCGAACAAGCTGTGCCTGCGCAGCAAGACGAACACCGCTATGCCTGCGATGACCATGGCCACTGCGGCGATGGCCCCGATATCGAGGGTCGCGCGTAGGGCGGTCTGGCGGTTCGCGTCGAGGTTGTCTATTTTCTCCGAGGCCTGTATGTCCGCCTTAACGTACTGCTGGATCATCGTGGATAATTCCGTTGCGCGGTCCAGCTCGCCGTTGCTCAACGCTGTTTGCGCAAGGTTCAAGTCCCGCTGCAACGGCGCAGCCCCCGCCCATTGGGCGCCATGCATGCCGAGCAGCTGTTGCGCCAACTGCTGCGTGCTCTCTAGCTGCCCCGTGGCTGCTTGGTAATAGGGGTGCACCAC
>JBJKQC010000039.1:0-2789 GCA_046705745.1 Dehalococcoidia bacterium | reverse complement strand
CCTCGAACACGACCACGCCTCGGAAATCGCGTATGTGCGGCGCAAGGCGGGCGGCGCGTTCGGCTTCCTTGCGCTGGTGGATGCACGCTACCGCGCTATCCGCAGACAGTGGCTAGACTACCGCCTTCCGAGCTATCGTGGCTCATTGGTCGATCAGGCTGGCGCACTTGCCGACGCCGACCGACTCCGGCGTGAGCGGGCAGCGCTTGCTTCCGCTGACGCTCTGGGCCGCGACCTCTTTGGCCCGCACTGGAATGGCGAGCACTCGGCTTGGGACGACCTCGACGCCTACGTGGCTTGGGTAGTGGAATTCCGAAGGACTTGCATTCAGCACGATATCGACGTCGGAGCGGTTACCACCGCCACGCATGCCTCTCCGGATACCTCCGATATCGACGCCTTGAGCGCATCCGCTCAGGCGGTACGCCCTGTGGCCGACACCCTGTGCGCGGCTGTTGGGTGGCCGGACGGTTATCTCATGGCGATGACCATTGAGGAGGCGGCGTCTCGCGCCCAGAGTCTGGTCGATGGCCTTGACCTTGGTCAACAATGGGCGGCGCTCGCATCGGCACTTGGTACCGCTCGCCAGTCTGCGGCCAGTGAAGTCTCAACGACTGCGATGAGTGGCGAGGTTGCCTTCCCAGATCTTTCGCGGACGTTCCTCCGGGCCTTTTACAGCAAGTGGCTTTCAACCGTCGTTCGTGAACGGCCGGCTCTGGAGCACTTCCATTCGCTGACGCACGAACAGCGCGTTGCTGAATTCCGGGCCCTTGACTCCAGGGTCTTGGAGGACAATCGGGCCGTCCTCATCTCGCTGCTACGTGGGCGCACCCAGGACGCGCTGCGGGAGCCCGAAGCCGCAGATGGAATGCCCTTCCTGCGGCAGCAGATGACGCGGCAGCGAGGGCACGCAGCGATCCGCACGACCATGAAGAAAGCAGGCGCGGCGGTCCGAGCGATAAAGCCGTGCTTCATGATGAGCCCTCTGACGGTCGCGCAGCTCGTTGACGGTTCCCACCCGAGTTTCGACCTCGTTGTCTTCGACGAAGCGTCGCAGGTTCCGCCTGAAGACGCCGTGGGCGCAATTATGCGGGGCCGCCAACTGGTCGTTGTCGGGGACCCTAAGCAGCTGCCGCCAACCGATTTCTTCGCCGTTGCTGCTGGAATGGTGACGCCCACACTCGGCGACGACGGCACGCCCCTCTATCAAGACGCGGAGAGTGTTCTCGAGCAGTACATGGGCGCTGGCGTTCCGATGAGCCGGCTTAAGTGGCATTACCGAAGTGCTCACGAATCACTGATCGCTTTCTCCAACGTTGAGTTCTACGACTCTGACCTTTACACGTGTCCCAGCGTCGAACGTGGCACCGACAGGCTCGGGCTTCAATTCGAGCACATCGAGAACGGTGTTTACGAGGGGAAGGGACTCAACGCTGTAGAAGCGCGGCGGGTGGCAGATGCGGTGGCGGCCTTTGCCAGGAAGGAACTCCCGCGTCGTGAGGCGGGCCGGCCAGCCCGATCCCTCGGCGTCGGGACCTTCAACGTGAGGCAGATGCTGGCGATCCAGGACGCACTTGAGGTCCGGCGGAGGGATGACCCATCCATCGAGTTCTTTTTTGACCGCGGCGCGGACGAACCATTCTTCGTCAAGAATTTGGAAAACATCCAGGGCGACGAACGTGACGTCATTATCATTTCGGTCACGTACGCCAAGGCGTCGGACGGACGGCTCCGTTACAACTTCGGACCCCTAAACGGCGAGAACGGATGGCGGCGCCTCAACGTCCTGACCACGAGGGCCCGCCAGAGGATGCGCGTGTTTTCATCCATACGGGGCGACGACATCAATCCTGCAGGCAGTTCTTCGCGCGGGCCGACACTCCTGCGCGAGTTTCTGCTATATGCCGAGCGTGGGATCCTACGAAGCGCCAGCGCCTCGGCCAATGCGGACACCGAGTCGCCATTTGGGGCAGAGGTCCTCCGCGAGCTAACCGATCACGGTTACCGAGTAGTTCCACAGGTGGGTGCAGCCGGCTACCGAATCGATCTTGGCATCATCGAACCCGACCTGCCGGGGCGCTACCTCTGCGGAATCGAATGCGATGGCTTCACGTACCACTCCTCGGAAACAGCGCGAGACCGGGATCGTCTGCGGCAACAGGTTTTGGAGGCTAGAGGGTGGACGATCCATCGAGTCTGGTCCACGGATTGGTTCAAGGACCGCAGGACCCAAGTGGACCGCCTTGTGAAGCTGATCGACCAGACAAAGGCCTCTCCGAGGGCAACCGCGAAAGACGAGGACGTCCCGCGTGACGAGCGGCAGCGGCCTGAAATGGAACCTGCAGTCGCTCCCACTCCACGCTCTGTCCCACCTGGATCGGAGCACAATGCGCGGGCCGGCTCTTCCTATCTGCGGCCAGAGGCGGCGCGATACCGCATCACTCCAGGGGAAGGCCGATTCGCCGGAGTCGAGCTATTGAATGCGCCGTGGCTGGATCTGGTGGCAGCTGTGGTGCGGGTGGTGGAAACCGAATCCCCGATCCACGCCACCGATCTCTACACGAGGGTTGCCGGCATGTGGGGACAGCGGGCTGGGTCGCGAATCCAAGCACACATCAAGCGCGCAGCGACGAGCGCGGAGGAACACGGGAAGATTCGCTTGGCGGGTTCGTTCTACTGGACTTCCAGTGGCGCATGCGTGGTCCGGTCTCGCGCAGGTACCGGAATTCCGGGAGACAGGATCGCCCCTGAAGAATATGACATGGCGGTCGCCATGGTGCTGAGCGGGG
>JBJKQC010000038.1:0-4548 GCA_046705745.1 Dehalococcoidia bacterium | reverse complement strand
ACGCCGCGCGCCAGCCAACCAGGCTGATGACTCCGGCCGCCACCAGCGGCATCACCAGCGCCCCCGCGCCTCCGCCCGTCGTGCTGATGGCCAGCGCCCGCGTCCGGTTCCGCACGAACCACTTGGGGACCACCGCCGCGGCCACGACCACCGTCTGCCCCAGGTTCGCGATGCCTCCCACGACTCCGAACAGCAGCAGGAACTGGATCGGCTCGTGGACCCGCGATACGGCCATGAGCATCAGCCCGCCTAGGACCCCGCTGAACGTCGTCAGCGCCATCGCGCCGTATCGCCGGTCCAGGTACCGCCCCACCAGCGGCACTCCCGCCGCGCCGATGATCGTCCGTACAGTGACCGCGGAGTAGATGGCGCTGCGGTCCCATTGGGTCATGCCCGCCGTCATCGGCCCCACGAAGACGCTGAGCGCCCACAGCTGGACGCCCACCTGCATGAAGTGCGTCATGAAGGTGGATGCGACAACGGCCCAACCATAGAAAAAGGGCAGGCGCGCCTGCCAGGGACGCGGGGTTGCTCCTGCTACCTCGTTGGCCATGAAAGTGGGCGCTCCGGCGTAATCGGTATGGGAAGGGCGGTGACGCGGTCGGCCGTGTTGAAGGCGCTGGAAGCATTCGAGAACGCATGCCTCCCGTTTACCGCGGAGGCTGCATTCGAGAGGATACAATCAGTGCCCGAGGGAAGAGTCTATCCCATCCCGACGGCCTCATCCCAGTATCGGAGGGACCAATGCCGGACCTTGAGCTCACCTTCGTGTCTTCGCCGTGGGACCGCATCATGCCCCTCGTCACGGGCGAGGTGAAGCCGGAGGGTATTGCGCTGCGCTATCAGCAACTGCCGCTCCAGGAGATCTGGCGGCGTCAGCTCCACGGCAGTGAGTTCGACATCTCCGAGATGTCCTTCTCCTTCGCCCTCCAGGGCATCCCCCTGGGCTGGGACTACCGCCTGCTGCCCGTCTTCCATAACCGCACCTTCTCTTACACCAGCACGCTGGTCCGCCTGGACTCCGGCGTCCGCGTTGGGCACCCGGAAGACCTGCGCGGCAAGCGGATTGGCGTCGTCGACTACCAGATGACCGCGGCCCTGTGGACCCGGGGCATCCTCCAGCACGAGTTCGGCGTCGACCCAGCGGAGGTCGAGTGGTGGCAGGCGCGGCCCGACCCGGTCATCCCCGGCGCCACCGAGCCCTTCGCACCGCCGGAAGGCGTGGGAATTCACCCGCCGCCCAATGACATCGAGGGCATGCTGGAGAGTGGCGAGCTGGACGCCATTTACAGCGTTTTCCCGCCCTCGCGTGGCCCGCTGGCCGACCGCTCGCGCTTCAGCCCGCTGTTCGATGATCCGATCGCGGAGGCCGAGCGCTACTTCACCAAGACCGGCATCTTTCCCGCGCACCACGTGACTATCGTGCGCAAAAGCGTCTTGGACGCACATCCGTGGGCCGCCAAGAGCTTGCTGGACGCCTTCAACGAGGCCCAGCGGCTGGTCATGGAGCGCTTCCGGGAGGAGCCGCCGTCCGTCCTGGTCTTCTCACGCCAAATGGCGCGCCGTCAGCGTGAGGTGTTCGGCGACAACCCCTACGAATACGGCCTGCGTGCCAACGCCAAGGCCGTCGACCTCGTTCAGACCTTTGCCGTCGAGCACGGCACTACGCACCGCAAGCAGCAGTTCGCCGAGCTCTTTGCTCCGGGCGTCCTTGGCTCGTGAATATGCGCCTTCCCCTCGGCATCGATGACATGGTCATCCGCGATTGGCGGATGGACGACGCCGACGCCCTGGTGAAATACGCGGACAATCTCAACGTCTGGCGCAACCTGATGGACGCCTTTCCGCATCCGTATACCCGCCGAGACGCTCGCGACTGGCTGGCGAACGCCACGGACCAAGAGCCGCGCACCGTCTTCGCCATCGCCACTCCTGACGAGGCCATCGGCAGCATTGGCCTGAAGTTGCTCGGTGACGTCGCGCGTAAGTCGGCGGAGGTCGGCTACTGGCTTGGCGAGCCTTTCTGGGGACGGGGCATCGCCACCGCGGCCGTCCGCTCGTTCACGGTCTGGGCGCTCCACGACAGCGGCCTGGGCCTGGAGCGCCTCTTCGCCGGCGTCTTTTCCTGGAATGAGGCGTCCATGCGCGTCCTCGAAAACGCGGGATACCTTCGGGAAGGCCTCTTTCGCCGCCACGTGTTCAAGGACGGTCAATTTGCCGACCTCGTGGTCTACGGCCGCCTGAGGACCGATGAGTAGATCGTTCAGCCGCCCGTGCCCGCAAACACCAGCAGCACGGTCCCTGCCAGGGAGAGCGCGACGCCCGCAACCAATTTCAGGGTGATTCTTTCCAACCCACGGTTGAACACTGCCGAGAGCAGCAGCGTGAACAACGCCGTGAGCCTCTGCAGCGGGCTGACGATAGTCACCGGCGCCAGCGAGAGCGCCACGAACCGCAGCATTTGCGCCAGGAACACGAAGAACCCCGCGCTGAAGAACAACCGGAACGTGCGCAGGTTCATCGACCGCACCAGCTCGCGGCGTCCGGGAAGCGCCATCGACGCCATCAAGACGGCAGCGGCCGCAAAATACGAAACCAGGCCGCCAAAGATCGAAACGTTGCTGTGACCCTTCAACGCCGCGCTAATGAGGATAGGGCTGGAGCCGTAACACAGACCGGCCAGGACCGCCGTGACGTATCCCTCGACCTGCCGGAGCTGGAACGCTTGCGTTGGAGCCTGCAATTCGGCGTCCTGCGCGGCCCCTCGCGGCACCGGCACCCGTGGTTGCCTCGGCCTTTCGAGCATGACCGCCGGTCCCACTAGAATCAGCAGGATTCCGAAGGCCATGAGCCACGTGACCGTCTCGCCCAACAGCAGCCATGCCATGAATATGGCGTAGGGAATGTTTATGGTCTGGATAGGCTGCGAACGTGATGCCCCTATGGCGCCGATGGCGCGGTAGTTGAAGTACCGGCCGATGCCGAAGTGCACGACTCCCGCTCCAGCCAGCAGCAGGTAGCTGTTGAGAGTCAGGTCCGATGCTCTGAATAGATCTCCGGTGACCAACGAGGCCACCAGGAAAAGGGGTACGCCGATGAGCACGGTGATGAAGGCGCCCTGCGAGGCCGATGCTCCGGTCATGCCCCGGCGCACCAGAATCGAGTTCATACTGAAGCTCATGGCCGAGATCAGCGAGAAGAACGCGCCGACGATCATGCGACCACCCCCTCTGACTCAAGCTCCGCCGCCTGTGTGTCGTCGATTCCGAGCACGTCGCGCAGCACGTCTCGCGTGTGCTCGCCCAGCATGGGTGGCAATCGCGAGGGCTCGCTGGGCGTGCGCGACATCTTGATGGGGTTGCCCGTGAACTTGACCTTGCCCAGCGCCGGGTGGTCCAGTTCCACGAACATGCGGCGGTGGTTTACCTGCGGGTCCGCGGCCACCTGTGCGATATTCTGCACCGGTCCCGCCGGCACGCCCATCTCGCCGAGTATCTCCACCCACTCGGCTGTCGTCTTCTGCTTCATCGCCTCTTCGATGACCGGGATGAGCTCGTCGTAGTGTTGCGTCCGGCTCCAGCCCGTCGTATAACGCGGGTCGTCCATCAGATCCACGTGCTCAATGGCCGCGCAGAATAGCGGCCACTGGTCCGTCGAGCCGCCCATGATGGCCACCACCACGTGACCGTCCTTGGTCTCGAAGGCCTGGAACGGCGTTGAGCTCGGGTGCCGGGTGCCCAAGCGTTGGGGTATCTGGCCCAGCGTGAAGTAGCGCATGAAGGCGTTCTCCATGATGGAGACCTGGCAGTCCAGCATGGAGACGTCGATGTACTGTCCCTCGCCGGAGCGCTCCCGCTCCAGCAGCGCGCTCTGAATGGCGATGGTCGTGAAGAGCGCCGCCGTGATGTCGCCGATGCTGGCTCCCGGCCGGACCGGCCCTCTGCCCGGCTCGCCCGTGATGCTCAGCATGCCTCCCATGCCCTGCACGATGACGTCCAGCGCCGGGCGCGAGGCGTAGGGCCCGTCCTGCCCGAAGCCCGAGATGGACGCCGCAATGAGCCGTGGGTTTCGCTCTTTCAGCACCTCGTAAGACAACCCGAACTTCTTCATGGTGCCGGGCCGGAAGTTCTCGATGAGCACGTCGGCGTGCTCCGCCATTCGCAGTAGCAGCTCGCGGCCCTTGGGCTTCGTCAGGTCGATGGCGATGCTCCGCTTGCCGCGGTTGATGCTCATGAAGTACGTGCTGTGGGTCTCGCCCGTCTCCTGGCCGGGCGGGTTGAGGAACGGCCCGTTGCCGCGCGCCGGATCGCCCGTGACCGGCTGCTCGACCTTGATCACGTCCGCGCCCAGGTCGGCCAGCGTCATGGTGCAGAAGGGGCCGGACAGGATGCGGGTGAGGTCGAGGACGCGGATACCAGCGAGCGGACCGGACATGGAAACACCTCTCGGAGAGATAGCAGGGACTCCGCGCATTCTACGTCACCCGTTCATCGTTGCGCGACGAGGGGTCTGCGACAGTGAACGGTGAGCGGTAAACGGTGAACGGAC
>JBJKQC010000037.1:0-4157 GCA_046705745.1 Dehalococcoidia bacterium | reverse complement strand
CGGGCCTTGTTTTTTTGGGTGGGAAGGGGCGCGGCCCCGGACGCGGGCCCGGCCCGCCGGTCTGGGTTGGGGACCCAGCGATGCTCGACCTCAAGCTAGCCGGCCGGTGTGGAGGTGGCTGGCGTCGCGGTTGGCGTCGCCGCCCCGCTCTTCGCAAAGCACGCGTCGGCGCCTCCAGCCTCGAAGGTGGCCTTGTCGCAGTAGACGGCCTGCGGATAGTAAGGCCCCATGATCGACTGCGCCGCGCCGGGCACGTTCTCCGGCACGGCCCACACCGACTGATTGAAGAACCCCTGGGAAGGCAGCATGTGGCGCAGCACGATCAGATCGGGGAGTGCTGGGTCCGCTCCTCGCAGCCACGCTATCCCTTGCTCGGTGATCGCGTTGTCCGGTCGGTCCTGCGGCTGAGAGACGACGATGGTGTACGTACCGTCCTGCCTCACTGGGATCTGGAAGTCGCCGACGCAATCAGTCGTTGGGTACGGGTCTGGGGAGAGGACGTTGGACCCGGTACAGAACGACCAGTAGCGTAATTGGGCGGCTGTCGTTATCGGCTGTCCTGCCCGGGCATCCGGGAAGGTCGGCGCCTTGCCACGGATGACGACGATGCGCCCCGATTTCCAGGCGATGGGCGTCATGAGATAGCGGTTGTCAGGGTTGGGACCTATTCCGGGAACACTGGAGGCGACCCATACCGGCGTGGCATCAGGGCTAGGCGGCAGCGGCAGCCGCGGGGCCTTTTGCACGGCGTTCACCACCAGGCGCTGGAGGCCCTCGGTCCAGATTCGTTCCTGAATGCCAGTACATTTGGCGAGGGTGTGCTGAGTCCCATCGCTGTTCTGGAGGGTCAGGGACGGTAGGGGAACGCCGCCCGTTTTGCTGTTGGGATCGTCCGGGACGTAAATCCTCAGCACCAGCAGGCCAATCGCATTCGAGACGCCTTCCTGGTGGGCAGGGATGACGTTTTCCCCTGTGGTTGGGGTGGCGGAAGGTGTGGTGGAGGGCGTGGTCTCACCGACTTGGGCCGTGCCGGTCACTCGCACAGTCCACCGGCGCTGGGCAGGGTCGGTCGGGGCGTTCGGATCGACGGCGGGGTTGCTGCTGCCGGGATCAGGTGCAATCGCGTTGTCGCGCAGCCATCCCAGCACGTCTACGCCGTGGGAATTAGGATCGCCAACCCCATAGTACGTTGTGAGGGAGAAGAATCGGGCGAACGGGTACGCCCCCTTGACGATGAGGCTCTGTCCCGCTCCGAGCGAGTACGGCATGACGAAATAGACAGCGTTCGCGTCGGGGAAGGCGACATTGAGGGCGTCACGTGATAGCTGGACTGGCCAGGCGCAGACTTGGCCGCTTTGCAACCGTTGCCTAATCAGGGCTCCGCTTCCGAGGGTCGGAGTTGCCCCGGCGGTTGGAGTGGTACCGGGCGCCGGAGTCGCCCCGGGCATGGGAGTTGCCTCCTGGGCGAAAGCCGCGGGAATCTGCAAGCCAACGAGGACAAGGGCGATTGCAATAACGAGGAGCTTCCGCATCTTATCCACCTTTCCCTTCTCGCCAATGGAGGCGCGATGATGGTCCTGCAGGCGGAAACACATCCTCACCACCTCGTTCTCCCGGCGACCGCCCCACCTTTGGCAATAGCGGTGCCGAGTGCGTTCTCGGGCCGTTCGTCAAAGGCATGTAGCATTCGGTATTGCGGTGGTGCTCCGGTCGAACGAGGTGGTGTGCCGCCTTCGGTTTTGCAACCGTATCCAACAGGCGCGAAATCAGAGAACGTCAATGTGTGTACTTGAGCAAGTGGCAGTTCACCAGCCATAGTTTGGTGAACTGGGTGCGGCTCCGAAAGCGGGGCAGCTAGGCATAATGGGGACGTGGCAGGAATGCTGCGACCCGCAACGGGCGACAATGGAGCGAGAACATGGCACGCGGGCGGTCGTGGGCTAAGATGGATAGTGGTGAACGCCCAGTGCGCCGTCTACGGAACTGGTTGCTTCATCCGGCGAAGCTACAGCGGCGCGCAGGGGCAGCTTGTCCCATCTGGGGCTGATGCCGAGACGGATTCGTCTGGGGGGATCCACCTACCTCCGGCAAGCCAGGTCGTCAGCAAGGGGAGGGAATGGCGTTCCCGAGAGGTCCCTCCCTCCGGTCGTTACGACCGGAGGTGTGTATTTTCCAGCGAATTGCCGGTTTAGCCGGTCCTTGGGTGGCCCGCCCCCCGCTTGGTTGCCCCTGCCATCGGTGTGAAGCGTCCCATGGTCAGGCCAGACAGTACGTACAGCACGCCCGCGGCTACCGGCGGAGTGCTGGCGACGGCAAGAGAAACTTGGCTGCCCTCGCCGATGCTCGCTCCCAGGAGCGGCGCCGCTCCGAGTACTACCAGCAGCAACCCAGCGGCTACGATGTTCCTCAGTCCCAGCACAGCCAGTCCTGGAGCCAATGCGAAGACAACGATATCCCTTACGGGCCCATTGCCGGTCTCGATTGCCCGCCAGCCCTCAGGGTTTACGGCGAAGGAGATGCTGAGCCCGACGACCCCCGCGACCAAGGTGATGAACACGGGCACCGCCCGCTCTGGACGGTACCAAGCGAGTGCGCCAAGCGCCCCTAGTGGTACGGCCCAGGCGGCGACCAGTCCCAACGCCAGCCATCCGCCCGGATCGTCGAACGTCTCGCCGATGATGAACGCGCCGCCCAGGAGGGTGTAAAGCGCCATCAGCGTGAAGCCGGCCTCCTTGAGAAGCCTTGCCCGTCGACCAGCCTCGCGTTGTATGAAAAATAACGCAGCCACACCCGCCGCAAGCACCACCGTGACCACCAACGGCGCCATATGCCTCCCTCCTGACCAAGTAGTCCGGACTTCAGTCTGCCGTGCGGGGATGAACGCGCTGTGAAGCAAATGCGCTCGGCTATGCCAAACCCGTGGAAGAGCCGTGTGGGGCTCGGCGGCGTTGTGCTATTCCGGTCCGCGCCCGACGTTGCGGGCCTCGGCCTTCCCTCGTTTTTCTCTTTCCTCGTTTGTCCAATGAGGATGCGCTGTGGTGAGAGCCGCCGACTGTCACCACAGATACCGGGGTGAGACCGCGAATCGTCTTCCTCGCTCTTCCCCCAGATCTTGGGCCACGGGTAAGCCCCGTGCCGGCGGCCCATCTTCGCCGCTGAGTCCGTCTTTCGGCGGCTCCAGACTAAACAAGCCGCGTGTGTTGGTCGTGATGGCGGATGCCGCGGGTGTGACGAAACTGTGGTCTCAATCGCCTAGGTAACTAGGACTAGCAGCCCCGACGCCTTCATGCAAACTGCCGGCGTGTTGCCAGCGTACTCATGACCTGGCAAGCGCCCGGCAGTTGCATCGGCGGAACCATGGGCGCAAGTGCGGACTCACGGCGCTTGCGTATAATTCTGGCGGCCCGTCGGACTTTGGGAGCGTTGGATGTCTCCCAGCGACTCGTCCCAGAGGTAGAGCACGAGTGAAGCTCGCGCGGTTCGCTGATCCCCTCGATATTCGTGCGGTCATCTTTTATGTCGGCGTGGTCTTCCGCCTGACGGCGGCAGTGTTGCTCGTCCCAGCGGCGGTGGGCCTCATCACGCGGGAGTTCACCTACGGCGCCCTGTTCGGCGGCCTGTCCCTTGGTTCCTATGCCGTCGGATACGCCATGAGGCAATCGCCCTCGTCCGACCTAAAATCGCGCGAGGCGCTCGTGGTCACGGCCATAGCGTATCTAGTGTTCTCTGGCGTCGGCGCTTTCGCATTCCTGCCTGTAGCGCCCTTTGTGGACGGGTTCTTCGAAGCCATGTCCGGATTCACCACAACGGGGTTATCGGTCATGAACGTCGATGCCCTGCCGTGGACTTTGCTGTTTTTCCGCGCCTACAGCCAGTGGATCGGCGGCGCTGGGATCATCGTGCTTTCGTTGGTGGTGATGATCCGGCCAGGGAAGGCCGCTCTTCATCTGTACGAGTCTGAATCCAGGCAAGACAACATCGCCGGCAGCGTCATCGCCACCGCCCGCATCGTCTTCAGGGTGTACTTCGTTATCACCGTCATCGGAGTTGCGCTTCTGTTCGTCGTCGGGATGCCCTTTGCGGATGCGGTCGTTGACGCGCTGGCGTCCGTTTCTACCGGTGGGTTTTCCTCCAAGGCGCAGAGCCTGGGATTCTAC
>JBJKQC010000036.1:0-5737 GCA_046705745.1 Dehalococcoidia bacterium | reverse complement strand
GGTGCATGTCCAGCGGCAGGGTCAGGATGTCATGCAGGATGCCGTCTATCCGGAAGCGGACTCGCACCATGGTGTCCGTGGGTTCGATGTGCACGTCCGACGCTCGGTCCTGAGCGGCCTGGCGGACCATGAGGCTCACAACCTCCGAGGGGGGCGCCTGGCGGAGAGAAGCCGCGGTGAGCCGCCCGCCGGACAGCGCTATGCCCGACTGCTCCTGCTGCTCCATGACCTTCGTGGAGCGGTAGGCGATGTCTATGTGCTCCACGATGTGGTCGACCGTGGCGATCACCGGATCGATATTTTTCCCGGTGCGGACGGTCAGGTCTTGCAGCGTCTGCACGTCCGTGGGGTCGGTCATGGCCACGGTCAATCGATCGCCATCGAGACGGATGGGCAAGGTGATATATCGCGACGCCAGGTGCTCGGGGAGCAGTGCGGCGGCGTTGGGGTCTATGGTCTCTCCACGGAGGTCCAGCAGCGGAATGCCCATGTTGAGGGCTGTCATGGCGGCCAGGTCCCACGCAGAGATGAAGCCGTCACGCACCACGATCTGCGCGATGGGCACGCGCTCTTGCCTGGCCTCCTCGCGTATGCCAGCGGCCTCCGTGGGCTCCAGCTTCCCATTGTCCTGGAGCATTCGGAGCAGCGAAGAGGGACGCGTTGTAGGCGCGGACTCTTGGCCCTCGGTCAGCCCGTCCGTGGGGCCGAAAGCATTCTCCGCAGCCTTGGGCCGATTTTGGGATAGGTCATTGGTGTTCGCTTGCATCCACGCACCGCGCCCGTGCGGGCATTACAGGTCATTCACGTATAGGTGACCATGGTGTGGTCAGGCGTGGCTTCGGACGGAGGTACGCTTGCACCTGCCCTTTCGACAGGATCAGATGGCCGCTGCGTCAGGCGGCCTCGGTGGCCAAGTGGACGGTCACCGTCTGCTCACCGTCCTTGCCGGGTGCCCCACTCTCGACACGCGCGACGTTGTCCATCTGCGCGAGAATGTCCATGAACGGCAGCGGCTCCCGCAGTCCTAGCGCGATCTCCGCGCCTTGCTGCTGCGGGCTTCCCGCCATGCGCAGCATGCGGAGCCGCGGGTTTTGGCACAGCTCGTCCACGAACCGTACAACGCGTTGCATATTTCCGTCTGCCATGACCACGAGCCGCACCGTGCCCTCGTAGAGCCCGTCATCCTGGGGGCTACCGGAGGCGGCCTCGCTGGCTGATTCTCCGGCGGTCCCAGCGACGCTGCCTTTTTCTTCTATGGCCAGAGTCTCATTACCGGGACTGTCTTCTTCCTCTTCTTCTTCAAACTGTGCGTCCTGTGCGTCCGTTGGCTCCGTCCCATTTGCCGTGGGCCGACTCTCCTCATGGAGGAATGGCCCCAGCAGCGCCTGGTCCATCATTCGACGGATCTCCAAGTCCGCCAGTGCCAGGTAATGGGCGCGCACCTGTCGGACCATCTGCTGCAGGTCGGTGAAGACAGGGCTCAGGCCGCCCGACATAGGCTGGCCATAGGCGCTCTTGACCTGGATGCGTTCGCTCTGCACTTGGTTGCGCAGGATAATGGCCGCGTAGTCGGACGCGGCTCGCTCCAGGTTGACTTCCTGCACGTTCTGACCGTTTGTGTTGCGAAGGCCGTTCAGTAGGTCCTGAAGCACCTTGGCAATGGGGTCCTCATTGCTCTCGCCCCTGGAGCCATTGGTCGATTGAGCGGAACTTCCGTTGCTCATGCGCCTTTTTCCCCCACCGGACCCCGGCGAGATGTTCGCATCCGCCTTTCCTCAACGTCTCGCCAGGCTAGATGGCCAGCCATCCGAGGCGGACGGCCGTGACCACTGCGTGTGTGCGGTCGGCCGCGCGCAGCTTGGTCATGATGTAGGTCAGGTGGCTCTTTACTGTCCGCTCGGAGATGGACAGCTTGTCTCCGATCTGCTTGTTGGAGTTGCCTTCCGCGACGAGGGCCAGGACCTCCCGCTCCCGGTCGGTGAGTGGCTGGGCCTTTACCGGCACTTGGTCCGGCTGACGTGGGCGGATTACCAGGCCCCCATTGATGTGCAGAATGCTCAGTGGGAGGCCGGCCTCCTCCATAGCGGCCCCAGCTTCACGTACTGGGTCGGGCATGCCAGCCCTAGGCCAACCGGTAAAAGGGTCCTTCGTCCGTGTGGGTGCCATTGTCATGGTGATCTCCCCTCGGCGCCCCTGCTGTATATGGTCTGTCAAGGCGCCATGAATGCAGTCTCTGTGGACTAGCACTTTTAGCGTAGGCATGATGGTTGAAAAGAACGTGAACAATGTGTAAGAGTTCCGTAAGAAGGTGAGGCCTGGCTTGAGCGACGAGGGAAGGAAAAGGGGTGGTGGCTGACACCCATACGACTTTAGGGCATTCACCGTGGGCCGATAGCCCGGCCAATGGGAGAATCGGTTAGGGATTAAAAAACGGAAAGCGCCTTTTCATGAGCCCAGACGCCCAACGTATACTCGTGGTCGACGATGCAGAGGATATCTGCGAGCTTTTGCGCGATATCCTCGAAGCCGAAGGCTATGAGGTCTCGGTTGCCTATGATGGCGCAGAGGGCCTGCGCGCACTGTATTCATTTCGGCCCCACTTAGTCATCACTGACGTCTCCATGCCGGACGTAGACGGATGGGTGTTTCTGGAGCGGATCCGTCAGCTCACCGATGTGCCCGTCATCATGCTCAGCGCGTTAGGCGACGAGTATGACAAGGTGCGCGGTCTGCGCACGGGCGCCGACGACTATATGGTGAAGCCCATCCAGCGGGGGGAGCTGCTGGCGCGTGTGGACGCGGTCCTCCGCCGTGCAAAGCAGGACGCGCCCCAGAAGGCATCCGTGTACGAAGATGGAGCGCTGTTCGTTGACTTCGGGCGGCACGAAGTACGAGTGCGTGGGAAGACCTTGGACCTTTCCCCACAGGAATTTCGGCTGCTCACTGCTTTCATCAGAAACCCAGGCACCGTGCTCAGCCCAGAGCAGCTCTTGGACCTGTGCTGGGGTGTATCGGAGGGTGGCCCGGAAAACGTTCGGGTGTACATGGGCTACTTGCGCAAGAAGCTGGAGCGCGACCCGCATGTCCCGGAGTTGCTGGAGACGGTGCGAGGCTTCGGCTATCGCTATACGCCCCGGCGCAATTAGACCAAAGCGGGCATGAAGCCCGCGAAGCCCCTAGGTCGCTGCCCTGCCGGACTTGGCCCAGGGTGAGTGAGATGACTCAGGTCGGCTCCGGCAAGGGCTGATGGGAAAGCTCGTCACCCAATCGGTCTCTGGCCAGCCGAGTGAGCAGTGGGGCCAGTTCGGCGTGCTGGTCTGGGGACCATCCACATCTCAAAGACGTCCGTGGGACATACCTCCAAGCAGGTCTGCTGGCCCTCGCACGAGTGGTCATTCACCGCTACTTTCCACACGTTTCATCCTCCAGCAACTGGCCTACAAGACGCTTCGCATTGGCATCAACGGCATAAACGTGCTCAGCGCGCAGTTCGGATGTCATCCGCTGGATGATAGTCATGGCTTGGACAATGACACGCTGCTCGCCCACAGCCAACCGGCCTAGAAGCTCGGCCTTCTCGAACGGACTCGACTGGCGCATTCACGTAACCAAGGGCTCGCCTTGATCGCTTAGGGACCAGAGGGCAACACGGCGGGAGGTGATGTCCTCGCTCCGGGACACTCACAGCGCTGCTACCAGATTGTCCACAATGTGCGTACAGGCGGACAGAGTGATGCCGAGCTCTTGTGTCAGGTGCTCATGCTCGTGGGCCCCGAGTTCGCTAGCAGTACTACGACCTTGAGTGGTGGGATGGTTAGATTCAGGTCCATGAGGGGGTCTGCCCGGTGCATACCGGGTGCTCACCTGCGCAACCGGGGACATGGGTAACACCAGACCGGGGGCCATCGAAACTCCGCCCCATGTCGCTCCCGGTCAAAACCGGTGGACCCTTCGAGCTTTCCATTTGGTGAATAGTTGCATAGGTCGAAAACTTTCTGAAGGCGCACCACTGCGACATCCGACGTACTCCCCCGACGCTATGAGCTTCGCTCGAGGGCTGACATCGGGCACGGCGTTCAAAAGGATCAGGCTCCGCCGCCGACGGCGGGAATAAAATGGACCTCGCTATCAGGGTTGAGGCGGTGGTGCAGACCAAGGACTGAAGCCTCGCCATCGACGACCGCTGCAAGGCCCGGCATGAGTTGACTGGGGTCATCCGGGTCAAGGATGTGCTCCTTGAGGCCCGGATGATGCGATTCGAGGTTGTCCAGAAGCTCCCGGAGCGTGGCGCCGGGTACCTCAACCTTGGTGGCGCCTCCCGCGAACTTGCGCAAGAGCGTGGGCACGAAGACGACGGCCATGGCCGTTGGCTAACGGACCCCATCGGACAGGTGGCCATTGCCGCCGACCTGTTGCCCCAGCGCATCCAAGATGCGCCCTGGCTTCATGGGCAGATGGGTGAAACGGATGCCGAGGGCGTCCCGAAGCGCATTGGCGACAGCCGGCGCCGGTGGACAAATGGGGGTCTCGCCCACTCCCCTTACCCCGAAGGTCTGATGGGCGTTAGGCACCTCGACAATGATGGTGTCGATGTTCGGCACATCCAGCGCCGTTGGCATGCGGTAATCGAGGAAGCTCGAGTTCAACATGACGCCCTCGGGTGAGAGGAAATACTCCTCGTTGAGCGCCCAGCCGATGCCCTGGACTGCGCCGCCCTGAAATTGGCCTTCGACGTAGGCGGGATGGACTGCCTTCCCCGCGTCTTGCGCGGCGGTGTAGCGAAGTATGTCCACCTTGCCGGTCTCCTTGTCCACGGCAACATCCACCACGTGCGTGGCGAAGCTGCCGCCACCACCGCCCGGCTTGGTCACGGACGCCGTCTCGCTGATGGGCCCACCGGTCCGCTCCAAGCGCTCCGCGACCTCTCGGAATGTGAACCGGCGCTCTAGAGCCTTCTTGTTAGTGAATACTCCGTCCGCGAACTCGACATCCGCAGCGTTGGTCTCCCAGATGAGCGCGACGCGCTCCTTCATGGCCTCAACGACTTTCAGCGCCGCTTGAATGGCCGCCTCACCGGAGGCCATCGTAGTGCGGCTGCCGCCGGTCGCGTCGTTGTAGCCCACGCTATCCGTGTCGGCGACATGGGGATGCACGTCCTCCGCTGGAAGCCCAAGGACTTCTGCCGCCTGCATTGCAATGCTCGCGCGGGTTCCACCGATGTCCGTGGAGCCCTCCACCAGGGAAACGGCACCGTCCTCGTTGACGTTGATGGTGACCGTAGAGCTGTTGCCGGCGTTGAACCAGAAACCGCTGGCCACGCCCCGGCCCCGGACTTTCCCGTCCGGCCCGACTCGCTCGAGGAGGCTACGATAGTGCTCCGAGTCTTTGATGGCCCGGACCGTCTCCAAATAGCCAATGGGTGGATACACTGGCCCGTCGGCGCGGCGATCTCCTTGCTTCACGCCGTTCAGCAGCCGGAATTCCAATGGGTCCATGCCAATCTCGCGGCATACCTCGTCAACGGTGGACTCCATAGCAAAAGCCACTTGAGGGGCCCCGGGCGCACGGTATGCTGCCGTCTTGGACAGGTTCAAAACGATGTCGTAGGCATCGATGCGCAGGTTGGGTACCCGGTAGGGCGCGAATATACAAGACGAGGCTGGGTTGATGGACGCGCCTGGATAGGCGCCGGCACCGTAGCGGATATCAGCCGTCGCTGCCGTGATGATACCTCTGC
>JBJKQC010000035.1:0-4306 GCA_046705745.1 Dehalococcoidia bacterium | reverse complement strand
CGGGGCCATGGGCCGCGAAGGCGGTGCGATCATGCGAGTAGGCCGCCCAACTGGCCTAGTGCGTTTCACATTGATTGGGCGTACGGTCGGGGTGCACGGTCGTGCGTCACGGGAAGCGATTTCGCGCCCATCCTAGCTTTCCCTCTCAGGGGGCAGGGGCTGGTAAGGCGCCGAACTGTAGGCCCTTGCCGTACATCCACCCCTAAACCGCTCTGGTTTCGAGCGGGAACGCACGATGGGACGGCGCCGGCGTTAGTGCCATAGCCCGTGCTGCTGGACCGCGCGCGGGCACGAGCGCGGAGGACCAGTCTATTCCTACCTCTTTTTGTGGTGATGGGACGTCGACGAGCTGGGCGAGCCGGGCGACGCTGATCAGTCTTCCGCGTGGAGCAGCTCGCTGGAGCCAGCGACGGACGGATCAGCCCCGTCTTGGAGCCGCGTGACGAGCGCTATCAAACGCCCCCTCGGCCACTGGGTGTGATTGGGGATTTCTGACTTCAAACGCGCCCACCGCGGACCCGCACCAACATATCCTTGCTCTTTCTGCTCCATCAGGCCCAAGAGACTCCGGCTCGTCCACGACGGCCGGTCGTCCGTGGCCAGCATGAGCTGCCGCAACATCTCCTGCTCGTCCGTAGCCGGGCGGAAAGCAGCTCGCTCGTCTCCATGCGAAGGCTGTTGCATCTTGGTACCTCGCCTCTTGCGGATAAGCTACCTATTGGAAAAGACTCGCACGGTCCGTCCAACCGGTCCACCTGCTGGTGCAAACCGAGCGCGCTGGGAGCATACGTGTGGCGGCGCTCACGCCATACGTCTCCCGGAATCGAGCACACCCAGGATGCGTCGTGCGGCCTTTGCCGGGGCCCGTTCGCCGGGCCAGAACTCCTTACTGGGCTCGCCCCACCGGCCCTTGAGGTGGACCGCCACGCCCCATCTCCATTCCAAGTCAAAGCGACCCGATCAGCGGGCTTTCGCCTCGTGCTGCAACAGGTAGTTTCGTATGGCCACTGCGTTGTTGTGCTCGGCATCTTTTGCGTCGTACAGGAGTGTCACGCGCTCCCTGACTGCCCGCTCACTCAACTCTTGCCAGCCTGCGGGATGGGCGTCCAATTCTTCGGAATAGCGCGCTTGAAACTCCGACCAGCGTTCCGGGTCGTGGCCAAACCAGCGCCGGAGCTCATTGCTGGGAGCGATATCCTTCAACCACGCGTCCATCCTCACCTGCTCGCGTCGCATCCCACGAGGCCATAGCCGGTCCACGAGGACGCGGTACCCATCCTCGGGTGTGGCACCGTCACGTACGCGTTTGACGGCAATCTCCATACGCTACCTCCGCGCTTCAGCGTCCATCTTGCCCGTCGACCGGGTCATAGCTCCGCACCCAGTACTGCGTCGATATCACCTCTTAGGATATGCACGGCGCTCGCTTGCGATGGAGTCAATCGCCCCCTAGCGCCGCTTTCATGTTCTCATCCCTGAGGGCTCGCCTGGGCTCCGGGCGCCTCCGCCAGAGCATTCACCTTGTCCCGGGCTGCCGTGGGGTCGGTGAAATAGAGACGGTTGACGGCAATAAAGTCTTTCCACTGCTCCGGCACGGCGTCCTGAACGAAGATGGCGGCGACTGGGCAGACCGGCTCGCAGGCCCCGCAGTCAATGCACTCGTCTGGATTGATGAAGAGCATGCGGTCTTTGTCCGGTTCGTCATAGATGCAGTCCACCGGGCAGACATCCTGGCACGAGCGGTCTCGCACGTCGATGCAGGGCTGCGTGATGACATAAGCCATGGTCTTAGCCTCCCACTAGCGCCAGCTTCATTACGGGGGCTGGCCCTTCTTGCCTTGAAACCCCGGTCCACGTTCTGCAAACGCTGGTCCCGACACACACTGTATGACGGCTTGGCCATGTGGTACAGCGGGCCAATCCGCCGCTGTCCGCCGGAATATGCGCCGGACAACGTTCTTGCCTCAAGCTGCCCCACATCTCCAATCTTCAGGTGGTTGCGCGGACTCCATATCTTCCAGCAACCCCATCGACTTTTCGTCCCCAAGCACGGACCGAAGCGCGGGATACAGCACGAACTCCTCCAGACGGTCGTGCGCCTCCAGGGTGCGCACAAGCTCGCGTAGGTCCGCCCGCAAATCGTCGGGTCTTGGCGCTCCATGGAGATGGGTCTCCAGGTTGTTCAGGCAACGGCACAGGGCCTCGTGGCTCTGGTGCGCCTGCGCGAGCTGTTCCGCGAAGCGCTCCTGGTCCAATCGGGGGTATAAGCGCTTTTCCTCCGCATACACGTGGCGGCGCAAATGTTTCGCAACTTCCTGAAGTGCCGTCGAATCCACTCGGTTGGCCGCCGTTTCCGATTCCAACCTGATGAGTGTCTCGTACATGGCCAGCCGCTCTTCTAGGAAGACGCGGGTAATCTCCCGCTGCCGCTCCATACGGTCCAGGACAAATCCGAGTATCCGTTCGTGCTTGCCGCTGTCCAGCGCCATGACCTCTAGCAGCATGCCGAAGAGGCCGGAGAAGATGTGACCATACCCCTCACCGAGCCGGTGCATCTCTTGCATGTGGGCTCGTTCTTCCGCCATCAGCCGCCGGACACTTCGCAGCTCCGCCAGGCTGGGGCGCCACTCCGCCCGACCTACGTCCCGTGGGCCTTCCACAGCCAGTCTACTGGATGGGTCGACAAGGGCGCTGGCCATTCGGTGGAGGAGGTTGTGGTGGTGCTGCTCGTCTTCTACCACCACTCCGAGCAGCCACTCTACCGTTGGGTCCTGAATTGCACCGCGCAAGCGGTTGTATTCTGCGACTGACGTCGCTTCCGCCTGTTCATGGGCCTGAATAGCTTGTAAGAGCCACTCGTACGCCGGTTCCCGCGGGTCCGGGCGGTCCTTTGGACTTAGTGCCGTCATTTGTTGCCCCCCGGCGTCACAATGGGCTTGCCATACGTCACTGCCGCAGTTGCGGGCCGATGGCCTCTCGCCCACCCCTCGCGCATCTTCCAGAGGACCAGCCTCGGGCCAGGAGCGCTGCCAAATCCCGAAGATATCAGGAGGGTGTGAAACAGCCGTGATTTAGCGCCCCAAGGCTGTGAGGGCCGCATGGCGCCAGCCGCAAGACCGATGGCCCACGTTCCGCAACCTTTGACCGGCCACAGGCGTACCAGACGCCCCATGCCCGCGCAATCCCCAACCGCACCCGCATCCAGGGCGGGAGGCGCCGACCACCGTTCGGCGGTCACGCCATGGGCTGAGCGAGGACCGAAGTCACTTGGTGGAGGCATTGGCCCAACAGGTGTGCAACAGCCTGTGAAAACAACGGAAGCCGGTTGCAACGGTCTTTGGCTTGATTACCCGCTCGATGCAGCGTCAGCAAACCTATTGGCCCCACCGCTAGTTCGACATCACGCTTAACGGCGTCGCCGGATCACCGAGGCGGCTGAGATGTTCGATTGGTACGCGCCGTTTGATCAGCTCGCTACAGTCGTTCAGATCATCGCCGTTGTTCACAAGCAGTGCGCCATGCACGCGCTTTTCCCTTATGAAGAGCGCCGTGAACCGCTCCGGCGTGGAACGCCGCATGACCAGATCGTCCCACCGCGGGGCATAGCCTAGGAACTCCAACGAGACGTCAAACAGGTCCGAGAAAAAGTACGGTACTTCGTCGAACGGCCGCCGTTGCCCCAGCATGTTCGAAGCCGCGACCGTCCCCTGCTGGCCCGCAACCTCCCAGTGTTCGATCCGCATCGGCGTCTCGAACACCGGACTGTAGAAGCGTGCGGCGTCTCCGGCTGCGAAGACATCCCCGGCACTCGTCTGGAGGTATTCGTCGACGACGATCCCATTGTCGACCCGCAACCCGGCCTGTTCGGCCAATGCCGTCTCGGGCCGCACGCCCACCCCTACCAACACGAAGTCACACGGCAGTGCATTGCCGTCCCTCAACACGACGCGCTCAACCCGGCCTTCCCCCTCGAACTGCTCCACGTGGGCCGGCGCAAAGACTTCCACGCCCCGCTGTTTAAGCACGCCCTCGAAGAAGCGCCCCAGCTCCTGTCCGAAGAGGTGGGCCCACAGCGTCTCCACGACGTCGACGATGGTGGCGCGCAGCCCACGTTGGGTGAGCGAAGCGGCTACCTCGGCCCCAATGAACCCACCACCCACAATCACCGCGTGACGCCCAGGAGCCGCGGCCCGCAGCAGAGCGTCGGCGTCCGCCAGCGTCCGGAGGTAATGCACGCCTGGCAGGTCCCCACCAGGGACGGGCAACGTGCGGACAGACGCGCCGGTAGCCAGCAGCAGCTTGGTGA
>JBJKQC010000034.1:0-3447 GCA_046705745.1 Dehalococcoidia bacterium | reverse complement strand
GACCGAGAGTATGGACCCGAACAGGACGGTGACGCCAGAAAAGCCGCTGCCGCTGCCACCCAGACGCTCGTTGAACAAGCTCAGAAACAAAGCACCGAGCCCCAAAATCCAGGCCAACACCGTCCCCACGGCGATGTCCCGCTCGGCAAGCCGCTGACCGGATTGCGCGATGATCAATCCAGCGGCGATGGTGAGAAAAATGAGCCCAGCCAAGGGGTTGAGGCCAAGCGCGGCGCCGCCCACTGCTCCGGTAAAGGCGACGTCTTTTAGGGCGTCACTCGCAAAGACCTGGTGCCGCACCAGTACATAATGCCCAACCGGGGCCGAAGCAATGGACAAGACCGTGCCGGCAAGCAGAGCCCGTTGCACGAAACCATACTGGAGCATCTCCATGACCGAATGGCTGATGGTGATTGCCGCCCCGAGTGAGGAGAGTGCCAAAGCGTGCATCATCGGTGCGTGGCCCCTCGCGCCGGCAGCGAGCGGCGCGCGCGGACGGCGCTCACCTGGACCCACGCGCGGACTCCGGCATAGGTCGCGAAGGCGAACGATGTGATGAAAAAGCCGACTGGGTAAGGCGCCAGATAGCCGGCCGCGAGGCCCGCCCAAGTGAAGGCCGTGGCTAGCAAGATACCTAACGCCATTGCAATGGCAGGCCGCGCCGTGAGCTGCCTCGCGATCGCCGCCGGAGTTATGAGGAGCGCGAAGACCAGCAGCACCCCGACAACCTGGGCTGCGATGGCCACGGCCAGCGCCAGCAGCACCAAGAACGCCAATGACAGCCAGGTTACCCATACGCCGCGGGCTGCTGCTACTGCCGGATCCACCGACGCAAAGAAGAGGGGGCGGCCAATGACAATGAGGACCAAGCCCAGTGCCGCCGTCATTGCCAATGTGACGCGTACATCGCTGTCAGAGATGCCGAGGACGTTGCCGAAGAGCACGGAGTACACGTTGACTGCGTATTCGGCGCCCGTCGAATAGACGAACACGAAGCCGAGAGCGAGCGCAGCGGTGAGCACGGCCCCGACCGCAATGTCCGTGCCGAGCGACCGGCGGGACTCCTTGCCGAGCCATTGGATGCCCGCAGCGGCCGCGACCCCCGACAGGAACAGCCCCAGGACCGCCGAGAAACCAAAGAGCGCCGCGCCCGTCGCGCCCGCGAACCCTACATTGGCAAGCGCGTGTGCGGCGAAGCTCTGACTGCGCAAGACTACGAAGTATCCTATGGCGCCTGCTGAGATGGCGACGGCGGTGCCCGCCAGGTAGGCGCTCTGCATGAAGTGGTAGTGCAGGAGGTTGAAGGGGAAAGCCGCTGGAGCCAGCATCTGCACGTCAAGAGGGATCATGCTGCAGCACGTGCTCCTCGCCGGGGTGACCGACAACCACGAGACTTCCGTCACTCGCAGTGAGCACTTCAACGTGCGAGCCGTACAGATCCGAAAGGGTCTGAGTGTTGATGACCTCTTCGGGTGGCCCGACAGCAATGCGGCCGCGTGCAATGTAAACGACTCTGTCGATGGCCCGTAGAATCGGATTCACGTCATGGGCGACGAGCAACACCGCGGCCTTCGTCTCGTGAGCGATGCCACGGATGATGCCGGCGACCGTCTGCTGATTGGTGATGTCCAGACTCTCCAGAGGCTCGTCCAGCACCAACATATGCGGGTCAGTCACCAACGCCTGAGCAATCAGCAAACGCTGCTGTTCTCCGCCCGAAAGCTCGCCAATAGGTCGGTCTGCGAATGCGGCGGCACCGACCGCAGCGATGGCCCGCTCGACGCGCCGCCTCCGTTCCCGCTCAGCGGCGCCACGCCAGACTGGCAACCCCCAGTTGGCTCCGTCCAGACCGAGGCGAACGATATCACGGCCGCGCACTCGGGTGTCCGCATCGAAGTGCCGGCGTTGGGGCACATAGCCAATCCGGGCCTGCCCTCTACGCGCAGGCCGACCGAACACGGTAACGCTGCCTGTGCTTATGGGGGTGAGCCCCAAAATGACGTTGAGCAACGTTGACTTCCCCGCGCCGTTCGGCCCAAGGATGGCGATGAACTCGCCGGGCCAAACGTCTAGGTCGACGTGCTCCCAGACCGCTCGGCCAGCGATACGCACGCTCGCGCCCCTCAGGCAGACCAGCGGGTTGCTCTCGGCTTGGCCGCTGCCTGCCGCGTCCCCGACAAACGTTTGGCGGTCCAAGTCGTAACCTGCATTGCTCAAACCGTACCTACTTTCCGGTACCCTGGTGGAGGGCATCCTGGATACCCTGCAGCTGCCTCACCTGCCACTCTTGGAAGGACGCTCCCACCGGCGTGAGCGTCTCGGTGATCGTCGCAACAGGAATGTTGTTGGTCCGAGCCAGTTGGAGGAGAGACTGGATGTTGGGCGGAGTGTTCTGGCTGTTGTAGACCAACACCTTGATCTGGCCTTCCGTGATCTGCCGCTCGACCGTCGCCTCATCCACGGCCGAGATGTCCGTGCCCTCCGACACGGCGTTCATGTAGGAAGCCGGGGTGATGAGGTCCAGGCCCAGAGCGGGGGCCATGTACGCAAAGATGCTTTCCGTTGAGCCGACCGGCGTGCCGCTGTACGTGGCCTTGATGGCGCTGATGAGATCGTTGTATTGCCCAAGGCCGTTAGTGAGGAAGTTCTTCTCGTTCTGGTCGAACGACGCGGCATCCGCCGGGTCGATCGCCTTGAGGTCGTCCCGGATCTTGGCAGCGGCCTGAGTCACGTATGCCGGGTTGTACCACAGATGGGGGTTGTCCCCCGCCTTCTTGCCGACGAGATCGCCGACACTGAGCGACTTCCGGTTGGAATTGGGGTTCGCCGAGAGGAGCTGTTCCATCCACGGGTCATACCCCGCACCGTTGCTGATGACGTATTGGGCGTCCGCCACCAGGCGCGCGTCTTGAGTAACGGGTTGATAGTCGTGCGGGTCGGTATCCGGATTGTCGATGATGTCGACCACGTGCGCGTGCGTGCCGCCGATCTGCGCCGCGATGCTTCCCCAGAAGTCCTCGGCGGCGACGACGGAGACAGTCGCATCCGTCGAAGTCGCCGAGGGCGTCGCCTGCGGCGTGCTCCCGCACCCAGCCAGGAAGAACAGCAGTGCCGTGGCGGCAAGGACCAGCACGCATGCACGATACAGTACATGAGACTTTATCTCAATACGACGCACCATGAAATACTCCTTTGAGCAGCGGTGTCACGGCCGCTAGGCCCGATGGTCTAACTCACAGTTCTCGCAAAGGATGTAGAGCTCTATCCGGTGGCCGACGAGTTTGCCCGGCACGGCATCGTGCATGGCGCGCATGAGACGCTCGACCGCTGGGTGACGAAACTCCATGACCCGGCCGCACGTCACGCACACCAGGTGGTGGTGGTGGTGCGCGTCGTCCACACTGTAACGCGCTGTCCCGTCGGGAAGGGTCGCCTTGCACAGGGCAC
>JBJKQC010000033.1:0-10440 GCA_046705745.1 Dehalococcoidia bacterium | reverse complement strand
CACGCCCACGCACTGACCCCGTGGCCTGTGCTACTCCGCCGAATCACTCCACCTAAGTCTTATGTGGGTAGGCTTCGACCAGTGCTTCGAGAAAATGGTTTACATGAGAAAGAGCACGTTCTTCCTGGCGTTTTCACTATTCGGGTTGATGAGCATTCTCGTCTTCCTCCCGACGTCGGCCCCACCACCAGTCTCCGCAGCCGTACAGGAATGGCAGATGGGAGCAATTATCTCGTCCACTGCTCCTGACAGCTTCGCCTCCAATGGCTTCAAAGCGGCCCTGCAGGAGTTAGCCAACGATCACGCGAACTACGTCACTTTAGTAATCCCATTACAGCAGGCCGACGACCACTCCTCGAGCATCCAGGCCGGACCCGCCACCCCCAGCACGGCAGCCCTTACGGAAGCTGTCAGCTACGCTCATCAGCTCGGTCTCCAGGTAAATCTCAGGCCAACGGTGTACGTCGAGAGCGGAGGCTGGCGGGCGTATATCTCGGCCAGTGACCCGAACGCGTGGTTCCAGTCCTACAGCAAGATGCTCCAAACGTATGCGGACTTCGCCCAGCAGAACTCCGTAGAAATGATCACCATAGGTTCAGAACTGCTCAAGATGACTGAACCCAGCTATACGCAGCAATGGGAGAACCTTATTCAAGAGGTCCGCAGCCGCTACTCAGGGAAGCTGACCTACGGCGCAAACTGGAACGGCCTCACCGGGAACACAGGGCCCGTCGAGCTAAACCAAATCCAATTCTGGAGCGCCCTGGACTACATTGGGATTGAAGCCTACTACCCCTTCAATCCCCCGTATACAGTGGACTCGCTCGTCCAGCAGTGGGACAAGTGGAACAAGCAGGATATCGAGCCGGTTTACGAAAAATACAACAAACCGGTCCTATTCGTGGAAACCGGATACCGCAGCCTACAAAACAACCTACACACACCCTGGGACTACACCGCCACTGGCGCGGCAGACCAGAACATCCAAGCGACGGGCTTCCAGGCGATGTTCCAGTATTGGAGCAGTATCAGTTACTTCGCGGGCGTCCAAATATGGGACTGGCACTCCACAACGGACATTGGCGTTGGCTCCAATTATTGGGCAACCTCATACTCACCGCAACAAAAATCGGCAGAGCAGGTCATCTCCAAGTGGTTCGGACAGGGGCCCCACGAGCAGGTCACCACCACCACCGACCCGCCGCCGACAACTGATCCTTTGGCGCCCAGCACTCCTACAGCGCCTCAACCGCCTACCCCTGAGCCCACCCCCTCTTTGGCGCCCAGCACGCCTACACCGGTGCGACCACCCGCCCCCGCGCCAGATGGCATCTTGAGCTGGTGGGTCCTGCTGTAAGGGGGTGTGGAGAACCGGCAGGCGAGACATCTACTAGCGGCCGGCCGGGCACTGGCAGAAGCCCAATGTGGCTGGAAACAGAGGGGGCACGGACTCTTAAACCGGTCTCACCACGTTGACAGGCCTGTCGTGGCCGAAGACCCCGTTCCATGAGATACCGATTGCGCTTGACCAGCCGATCCACTACCTATAGGGCATTGTTTCTCCTCTGTGGATACTGTGTCATGAGTGCCCTGAACGTCGTAGTCCCCACTTTCCCCGCTCGTCAGGCCATCAAGCTCCACTGGCCCTAGTGGTGCCAGGGACTGCAGGCCACTGCCCGCGCCTCCACGACAGCGTCCATGCCATGGCTTCATGTCGAGGGGAACCACCTGGTCAACCAGTCAGGGACCCCGGTAACGGTCCGAGGCGTGAATATCGAAGGGTGGAACTGGGACTGGAGTAGCGGCACCCTTGCCCACGAGCGGCGGGCGATACCGGAAGCGACAGGCACGCCCCGTAACGGCTGGAGCGAGAACGTCATCCTCACGTCGGTGGCTTCCGGACCGATCAAACGTTGAGACCCAGTCTACGTGTCGTGACCCACGAGCGCCGCGACATGCAGAACGCCCTTCGCCCAGGGTACACTCCGGGCCATCACTGCCGAGAGGTTCAGCCATGCCGATTAAGTCAGGATGGGAAGGACGCTTCTTTGAGGACTTCGCCATAGGAGACATCTTCAGGTCGTCAATAGGCCGCACCGTGACTGAGGCCGATAATGTCTTTGTAACTCTCTTGACCAACAACGACAACCAGATCCACTTCAACGCTGAGTACGCCAAGCGCACGCCTTTCGGTAGGCCGCTGGTCAACAGCCTGCTGACCATCGCCATTGTGACGGGCCTCACAGTGACGGACATCAGCCGGAATGGGGTGAACCTGGGCTGGGACAAAGTCCGCCTGCCCCACCCGCTCTACACGGGCGACACGCTATGGGCGGAGACGGAGGTGCTGAGCGTTCGCGAGTCCCGGTCCGACCCGCGCCGGGGGATCGTGACGGTCAAGACACGCGGCATCCAGCAAGAGGGCGTCGTGGTCATCGAGTTCGAGCGTAGCATCCTCATCTGGAAGCGGGACCATGCGCCCAGCACAGGAATGTTCCCGGAAACACGGGAGGACGATTAGGCTCCATCCGAAAAACGTTCGCCCTGTCGAAGACCCCGTAACGGGCCCCCGGCAGGCCAGGAAGCCCCCTCGGAAGCTAGGGCGCAGGCGAATCGGGGAGCTTGAGTCGAAGGATCGCTCCGAACGGTTTTCGGATGGACAGGTAGAGCGCACGCCAGCCAGACGAAGCCTGCTCTTGAACAGCCCCGTATACTCTACTTCCGATGGACGCGATGACGGCATTCGAGCGGTTCACGCGCTTGGTCGAGCTCTCCGGCGAAGACATTGACCTCACCGTGGGCGCGTTGCTGATCGCCGCGCACTTCGATCCGGACGTGGACGTGGAACACGAGCTGCGCGTGCTGGACTCGCTCACCAACGGAGTGGCCGGACGCATGCCGCTGGAAGGGCCGCCGTTGGCCGCCGTGAACGTGCTCAACGAGTACCTGTTCGACGAGATCGGCTTTGCGGGGAACGAGTCGGACTACTACGACCCGCGGAACAGCTTCCTCCACGAGGTCCTGCGCCGGCGCCTAGGGATTCCTATCAGCCTTTCGCTGGTCTACATAGAGGTCGGAGCGCGGCTGGGCGTGCCGCTGCTGGGCATCGGCATGCCGGGCCACTTCCTCGTCCGCCACGCTGGCGAAGAGTCGCTGTACATCGACCCATACTACAAGGGGGTCATGCTTTCCGAGCGCGAGTGCATGGAGCGGCTGAAAGCCATCAGCGGCGTCGTGCGTTGGGACCGCTCTTTTCTCACACCCGTGACGAATCGGGCGTTCTTGGTACGGATGCTCCGGAACTTGAGCGCCATCTGGGCACAACGGAGCGAGCTGTCCAACGCCATAGCGACCATAAGCATGCTCATCGCGCTCCAACCGGAGGTACCGGGACACCGGCGCGACCGTGGCCTGCTGAGCTATCGGGCCGGGGAGCACGAGCGGGCGCTTAGCGATCTGGAGAGCTATCTCGAACAAGACTTCATGGCGCCGGACGCATGGTACGTCCGTCGCCTAGCCGAACGGATTCGCCAGGAACACTGATCGCGGGAGACTGAACTTGGACCCAGAGCATTTTTCACTACAAGAGCGATACGCGCCGGGGAGCGTCTGCTACGGTTGCGGCCCCGCCAACGCCAAGGGTTTGCACATCCGCAGCTACGTCCACGGTGGCCTTACGGTGGCGGAATGGACACCACAGCCACATCACGAGGCATTTTCCGGCGTGCTAAACGGCGGAATCATTGGGACGCTCTTGGACTGTCACTCGAACTGGACGGCCGCTTGGCATCTGATGGTGGAGCATAAAGCCGTCAGCCCTCCGCCGACTGTGACCATGGAATATGCAATCAAGCTCCACAAGCCCACGCCCACGCAAGAGCCGCTGCGCCTGTCTGCCCGCCCGGTCCGCTCCAATGGCCGCGTCGTGGAAGTGGAGGCGGAGCTGACGGCGGGCGGCCTGGTGACCGCCACCTGCCAAGGCCTGTTTACCTCAGTCAAGCGGGGCCACCCGGCCTACGAGCGCTGGGGCAGCTAAGACTGCCTATCCAAGGCCGTGCATCGGTACCTTCGATCTTTCCAGGGAATGACTCAGGGCGAACGGTACTCGGCATCCTCGAAAGAGCCTTACTTCAGCGCGTCCGCTCCCGCCTGGGCGATGACCTCGTCTTGGTCCGGAGGGCCTCCACCCGCGGCCACGGCTCCGATGAGCTCACCGCCGCGGTATAACGGCACGGCACCCTGCACCCAGGTGATGCGGCCTCCATACAGGTCCCGGACCACGCTCAGCAGCTCCTGCGGGAAACGCCCGGCGGCGACACCGCTCGGCGTGCCCTTCGTCACGACAGTCGCCACGGCCTTGCCGCGCGTGACGTCCGGCGTAAAGGGGTTCGTACCGTCCATGCGGGCGGATGCCACCAGACTCGTTTCCATGTCCACCACGGCGACCGCCACGTTAAATCCGAGGTCCTTCGCCTTTTCCAAGGAGGCCCGTATGACTCGTTCGGCCTCGTGCAAGCTGATGCTGCTCATTCGTCTGCTCCCGACTGGCATGACTGCCTACGTAGTGGGTTGACTCGATTGTGAACGAATGTCCCTGAGAGGTTTCTCCCCCGGCGAGCCGGAGTCGAAATGACATCGACAAAGTATTTGCGTCACGGCGTTGCGTAACGCTTTTCCATCTCCGTTATGCGCTCTAGGCCCAAGACATTGGCGATAGCCATGCGCAAATCACCGCCGGTTCCCCACCGCTCCAATGCCGCGATGGTCCCGGTCTCCCGCAGCTCGGTCATCATCTCTTTGATGATGGGGTACAGCGAGAATACGGGGCCACGGTGGATCTGCACTCGCACCGGCAGTTTGGTCACCTCCGCGGGGTGGACCTCGCCGTTGTACAGCAGCGGCAGGTCTCCTAAACGCCGGGCGTACTCGCGCAGATCGTCCAGCGTTCTGATGCCATCGACGAATATGAGGTCCGCGCCGGCCTTTCTGTATGCTCTGCACCGCCGCTCCACGTCCTCCCAGCCATTTACGACAAGGGCGTCGCAGCGTCCGATGATGACGAAGTCCGCGTCGGTGCGTGCTTCGACCGCCGCGCGCACCTTGGCGGCCGCCTCGTCCGCGTCGATGACCTGCTTTCCCTCGAAGAACCCGCACTTCTTGGGAGCGACTTGGTCTTCGATGTGGATGCCGGCGACGCCTGCCCGCTCGTACTCCTGGACCGTCCGCCGGACATTGATGGCGTTGCCGTACCCAGTGTCCGCGTCCGCTATCACAGGAACGGACACCGCGGCCGCGATGTAAGCGGCGTTCTGCACCATCTCCGTCTGGGTCAGCAGGCCCACGTCCGGCATGCCCTTGGACATGGAGGTGCCGAAGCCCGACATGTAGACGGCCTCGAAGCCCGCCTCTTCGGCGATGCGGGCCGTGAAGCCGTCATAGGTGAACGGCGCCAACAGTGTCTCCGGCCGCGCCAGCAGCTCCCGCAGTCTTGTCGTGGCCTTCGTCATCCCATCAGCTCCTCCAGGCCGGCTCTGAGATTGGGTAGCCATTCCGACAATGGGACCGTGGAAGGCAGCGTAATCTCGAATATCTCTTTCTTGCTCATGCCGCTGATGCCCTTTCCCCAAGACCCCGGGTCTTCTTTTGTAAGCTCCACGTTGATGGATTCACGGTCTATGCCGAGATCATCGGTGACCTCGTACACCGCCGCCATGTCTGCCATGGTGATAATTTCGTCCATAGTGACCCTGCCCATTGAGAATTGGCACCGGTCCGGCGCCCTACGGATACTCCCCGAGCATGATGGCCTTGTCAACTACCGTCCATTGGGGCTGGTGAGCGCTAGGCAGTAAACGGTGAACAGTGAACAGTGAACGGTGAACGGTGACGGACCGCCCCACTCCACCGGGGGCGCAAGAGCAGCCCCAGACTTTGCCACCATAATCGGCACCGCCGGACCCCATTGGACCCGCAACACCATGCGCAACAACCCGCACAGACCCGCAACAGAGCCGCAATTTACCCGCAACGCGCGCACCACCGACATCCCTTCCATTAGGCCATGGCCATGCGGAGGGGTTCCATGAAGCGAAATGTTCGTGCAAATTTTTTCTCCGGCGATACACGCGTGAGAGGGTGATAGGGTGACAAGGTGATGGGGAGGGACGTCGGCGTTTCCCGGTGAGCGTTCCGTCCTGCCTTGTCGAGCGCGTTCACGGACGCGTCCGAACCGCGGCAGTGCGAGTAAGCAGTGAGCGGTGAGCCGCCGGCCAGCCGGGGTCTGCGACAGTAAGCAGCGGGGTGGAAGCCAGGCATCTGGACCACACGATGTTGGTCATGTTCACGGACGCGTCCGAACCGCAGCAGGCCCGCAGCAGATGCGCAGCAAGGGCGCAGCAGACCCGAAGCAAGGCCGAAGCAAAGCGCAGCACCGGGATGGTCTCGATGTGGCCACGGCCAGGCGTACGGGCGGAGTGACTCGCAGCATTGGCGCAAAATTTGTTGTCGAAGCGCACTTGCTGGTGAGTGGTAAGTGGTGTGGCATCCGGGAAAGTACATATGTTCTATATTATCATAAGGCGAATTGGTAGGGAAGAGTCGGGGTGATGAGTGACGGGGTGAGAAGGTGCGGTGTAAAAGGGTGAAAAGGTGAGAGGGGCCAGGGCGCACAGGTCGCGCGCCCGTACGGTTGCTAGAGGCAAGGGGCAGCCTGGCGAATGAATTCGCGGCTGGAGGGCTGTGCGCCACGAAGTCCGCTCCGTTCGGGAAGCTCAGGGCAGGCTTCGCCTCGGCCCCTCGGGGTGACAGGGAGAGAGCAGGCCCAAGAGGGGGAGACCCTTTGTCCTTCTCCGCAGGGGCTTAGGCAGGGGCTTAGGGTGATAGATCTAAAGCTGCTTTTCCAGACGGAGCAACGGAGGCGTCTCGCGGTCCCCCGACGGCACGTGGACGAACCCGCGACGGCGGTAAAAGCGGAGCGCACGCTCGTTGTCGCGATGGACATAGCAAAAGTAGCGCTCCGCCCCTTTTGAACGCATGAAGCCCTCGCTCAGCCTGAGCAGGTCCGACCCGACGCCCTTCTCGAAATGCGACGGCAGCACATAGAGGCGCACGAGCTCCATGCCCTCGCCGCGGTCCCGAGCATAGGCAAATCCCACGACGCGCCGGGCATCGGAGGCCACCCAAAAAGCGGCGTCAGCCTCACGTACCGATGCCAGGGCGGAAAGCAGCTCTTCGTCCGAGTAGCTGATCGCCACCCGTTCCTCGATGAACTCTGGGCTCAGCCACGAATACGCGTAGCGCCACCCCTCCAGCGCTACTTGCCGCACAGCCGCCATGTCTCCCTCGGTAAGCGGCCGGTAGTGCAAGCCCCGGTCCGTCACCCTTCCTTCCCACTGTTAACGACGCCATTCTGCGAAGCAGACGGCTCCAATTCCCAGACCCGGACCTTTCCGTAAACTCCGTCGCAGCCGGGATGCACGGACACCTGCCCACGCCTGGCCCGCAGGACCGCCGTCGCGATCCGCTCCCCGGCGACGGGCTCCATCTCATCGAATGTTGCCGACTCCAGGGTATATAGCTCATTACCCAGAGCGTGCACGATTCGCTCATAGACCTGGCGCACCCCCTTCGTCGCCACACCCCTGCCCATGGACTCCGCGACCAACTCTTCCAATGGGACCAGGCGCCGGAAGGGCGGACGCCGCTCGGTCGGGTCGAGGATGAGGCCATCCGGCGCCTGTTCGGTCCGGGCGACGCCCGTTGCGATGCTCTGCACCCGATTGAGCACGCCTAACGTCAGCCGGCGATGGCACTTGGGGCAGCGACCAGCGGACTCTCGGCTCACCGACGGGTGTTGGCACACCCCACACTTGCGGTGCCCGTCATAGTGGTACTTCCCTTCTTCGGGGTAGAACTCAATGGTGCGGGCGATCCGCTGCCGGCGCAAAGCCGACCTGAAGCCTTCATAAGAGGGCTCCTCTTCGAAGACCGTGAGCTCACGGCCCAGGTGCGGCGCGGAGTGGGCATCGGAGAAAGAGACGATGGCCCGCCCCTCCAGCTCAGGGACGCTCCAGTTCATGGCCGGGTCGCTCGATAGTCCTGTCTCCACGGCGTGTATGTGAGGGAGCATGTCCCCAAAGCACTCCTCCAGGGAATCGAACCCGCCCTTCGAGCCATACGCCGAATACCAGGGTGTCCAGACATGTGCGGCGATGACCTCGCACCGCTCGTCACACTCAAGCGCGAGCTTCACACAGTCGCGGCTGGAGAGGCCGAGCATGGGCCTGCCGTCAGATTCCAAGGCGCCATAGCGGCCCAGCGCGGCGCACAGGCGGTCCACAGCCTGGAAATCAGGCGCGTACAGCAACAAGTGCACGCGCCTGGTCCGCCCGCCCTGCTCGTATATGCAGCTCACTTCCGTGCCGAGGATGAACCGCGGAACCCGGTTGGCCTGGGGCGCCGTTCGCAGCGCCAGCAGCCCATCTCCAACAGGCGCCAACTTTGCTTTCAGCTCCATCAGCCAGGCGCGGTGCGTGAAATCAGCCGTAGCGAGCAGGTCGATCCCCTTCACAACCCCCCCGGCGGTGAGCGTTTCCAAGGACAGCGACGGGCTGGTCCCTCTCGCGTAAGAAGAATGGAGGTGAAGGTCTGCTACGTACGCCATGGAAGGAGCTACCCAAGCCGGCAGAGGCTTCATCGCGATACTAGCCTTCAAAGGCTCAGGCGGCAAGCAAAGGCTAGCCTAAAACAATGAGCATGTTTGGCGCATGAATAAGGCATTCATCCACTGCTAACTTGTTGACAAAAATGTGCATGGAACAGTAGCCTAGATTGGCCGTGGCCTCATAAATGCCACCCCCCTTTGTCTATCACAGACCCCGTGCCAGATGCTTGAACGAGGGTCTCCCCACAGGAAGTTGTCCATGCGGATCACCGGCGCCAGCGCTGTATGCGAGTCCCTTCTGCGCGAAGGCGTAGAAGTCATCTTTGGCCATCCCGGAGGCGCCATCCTCCCCTTCTACGACGCGCTCTGGCACTACCCACAGCTTCGGCACATCCTCGTACGTCACGAGCAGGCGGGCGCGCATGCGGCGGAAGGTTATGCGCGCGTGACCGGAAGGACGGGGGTCTGTGTCGCGACGTCCGGCCCAGGCGCCACGAACCTCATGACCGGCCTGGCCGCCGCCAAGATGGACTCGACGCCGCTGGTGGCCATCACCGGCCAAGTCGCGCGGCCCTTCATGGGCACCGAGGCTTTCCAGGAATGCGACACGGTCAGCATGGCGCGCCCTGTGGTAAAGGAGGCGTTCCTCGTGATGGACGTCAGGGATATCCCCTCCACCGTCCACCGCGCCTTTCAGATAGCCCAAGAAGGCCGGCCGGGGCCGGTCCTCATCGATCTGCCCAAGGACGTACAGGCCGAGCTGGTGGACTTCGAGTACCCCTCCAACGGCTATGTGAGCATGCCCCCGGTACCAGACCGGGCGCAGATAGAGGCCGCTGTCCGCCTGCTGAACGAGGCCGAGCGTCCGCTGCTTATTGTGGGCAGAGGAGTCCACATTTCCAAGGCTTGGGCGGAAGTCCTCGCATTCGCCGAAAAGGCCAATGTGCCGGTCCTTAACACGCTCCACGGCACCAGCGCCTTCCCACGCCACCACAAGCTGGCCTTTGGGATGCTCGGCATGCACGGGATGTACTGGAGCAACATGGCCACGGTCGAGGCCGACCTCATCATGGGCGTGGGCATGCGCTTCGACGACCGCGTCATCGGGCGGCCCGGAAGCTTCGGTCCAAACGCCAAGGTGGTCCATGTCGATATCGACCCAGGGCAGGTCAACAAGAACGTAAAAGCCCACGTTGCCATCGTCGGCGATGTGAAGCAAGTGCTTGATGCCATGCTCCCCGGCGTCTGCGGCCGGGACCGCCAGGCCTGGTTCGACCGGCTCTATTCTCTGGAGCGGGAGCACCCGAGCATCGACGTGCCAGACACCGACATCGTCACGCCCCAGTACGTGCTGCGGGAGCTAAACAAGCTCGTGGAGCACAGCGCCAATCCCTTGGTCGTGACCGGCGTCGGCCAGCACCAAATGTGGACCGCCCAGTTCATGTTCATGCCCACGGCGAACAGCTTTGTCTCGTCAGGAGGGCTCGGCGTCATGGGCTTCGAAGTCCCTGCGGCTATCGGCGTCCAAGTGGGCCGGCCGGGGGCCACGGTATGGAGCGTCGCGGGAGACGGCGGATTCCAAATGACGCTCCAAGTGCTGGCGACTATCGCCCAGGAGGACATTCCCGTGAAGATCGCCATTATGAACAATGGCTACGCGGGGATGGTGCGCCAGTGGCAAGAACTCTTCTACGACCATCATTACAAGGCCGTGTCGATCAGCAGCCCAGACTATGTGAAGCTGGCCGAGGCCTACGGGATTGCGGCCTGCTGTGTGA
>JBJKQC010000032.1:0-4880 GCA_046705745.1 Dehalococcoidia bacterium | reverse complement strand
CCGTTTCACCGGTGCCCTCTGTTGTCGTTTGAGGTAGTCTTTTCTGCTAGAAGCATATGGGCGAGGCAGTGTCTGGAGTGGGTTTGTCGTCCCTGGGGCGCCCGTGTTGTGCGCAAGGGACGCTGACCTCTCGCAGCAAGGGGAGCGACTGGAGGCTTCGCGTGCTACCGGAAGGGTGCACGGATTCCACTGGCTGACCTAAGGCGGCGAGGCGGCTGCCTAAATCCATGGACCCGTAACAAGGTATTGCTGAATGCGGCCAGTATTGCAGCGCCTAACGGCCGAAGCATCCGCGAGCGTGAGTCAGAGGCTCAGGCTGTACTTTGCCACGGGCCTTCTATTGCTGATACCCATTGCAGTGACGTTTTTCGTCCTCAAAATAGTCTTCGACTTCTTGGACAGCATTCTCCAGCCGCTGCTGCACGCATTGTTCGGCATCACAATTCCGGGTTCAGGACTGGCCGCACTAATCTTGCTGGTGCTTGTGGTTGGGGCATTAGGAAGCGGCAGGCTCGGCAGCAGGGCAGTGGGCGTGCTTCAGGCGGTGCTGCTACGGCTGCCGCTGGTCAGCAACATCTACTCAGCCTCGACTCAGCTCATCGAGATATTCTCGGGAAGCCGAGCGGGAGAGGATGCGAAGCGGGTGGTGGTGATCGAGTACCCGCGCCCCGGGCTGTGGGCGGTCGGCTTTCTCATGGCGGTGACAGTGGACGAGAGCGGCCGTTCGATGGGCGTTGTTTACATACCGACGGCGCCAATGCCGAACTCGGGATGGGTTGCCGTGCTGCCGCTCTCGGATGTGTATGAAACAGATCTTTCGGTGCAGCAGGCGACGGAGTTCGTGCTGTCTGGCGGCATCCTCACGCCAGCGGACCTCTCGAAGCGGCCGCTGCACCAGCGTTTAGTGGATAGCCTCCACGCCGAAATACGGGCGCAGCGGGAAGAGATAGACGCGCACCGCAAGGAGCTGGAAGAACTCCAGAAGCGCGTCAATGGCGCAGAGACGGAAACTGCCGCGACGACTGGGAAATTGGAGAGTCTGCAGAACGGCACCAATGCGCAAGCAGCTACTGACCCAGGAGACGGAGGGCTGGAACAAGCCCCAGGTCAGGGCCGTGCGGAACTCCGTAGGCGGTGGATGAGGCCTAAGGAATGAACGAGGGCAGGGTGCAGTCTCGAGCGCCCGGCTTCGTCAACTTCTGCGCCGCCAGCTGCGGTTAGTTCCGCATGTGTTCTACCATCCGGCGCAGTCCTTGCTTGGACTGCTCTACGTAATCAGCACCCGGCATGAAATCCGCCCACGCGCATCTGCGGAAGCGCCCATCATGGCTTCGTGGACTTCGTCTTCACTTGCTCCGCTGAGTTGTGTCAGCTTAGTGACGAAAGGCACTCAGTAACGATGACTTTGCATTGCCGCCGCAGCCAAGCCAACAAAGGGCTTGATCTTAATCGGCAGCGCCGTATTGGTCATCCAGAAGTCGCTGGTCGTGGTCCGGGACTGGCCCGAGGCCAGACCAGATATGCGCTGGATGGACCCGGGAATGAACCCGAAGTCTCCCTTTGCTTCGTGCAGTAGCATCAGGTACTGCCGCACCATGTATTTCCCGCTCCCGAGCTTCGATGCTTAGGCTCGACCCTGCTGGCGCCACACCATGCGGGACACCGCGGACGAGCATCGTTTGCACGATAGCCGCGGACAAGCTGTCAGGTGGGGTGAAACGCCTGTCATTGGACTGATGGGACCAGCGCGACGCCCACACCGTTGCGCTAACTTTCGCTGTCGCAGACCGGGCTGTTGGAAAAACGCCATTCGCTGGTAGAGTTAAGTGTATCTACGAATGAGAAAAACAAGGAGGCGCATATGCAACAGACGAAGCTGCAAATCAAGACGACCGGTATCGATCACATTGTCCTTTGGGTGCATGACCTGGAACGCTCCAAACGGTTTTACATCGGCCTCTTGGGTATGCAGGTGAATCACGAAAGCGAGTGGCAGTCGTTCCTGTGGTGCGGAGACCAGCAGGTGGCGTTGTTCGATGCGTCGCGTCGCGGCGGTCCAGTCCAAGGCGGCGTGGAAGTAAACCACATGGCGTTACGGATGGAGCCTGCCTCGTACATGGAAACGAAGGCCAGGTTGGAAGAGGAAGGCATCGAAATTTCGGGACGGCCTGGGGACTCCACGTGTATCTACTTCAGCGACCCAGACGGACACCGCTTGCAGTTGCTCTACAAAGGGCACGACGAGTAACCGGTGGCATGAGCGAAGGGCCTCCATATGGAGGCCCTTCGCTCATGCCTGTTTTGGGCAAACGGTCTTAACGGGCGCGTGCCCAGGCCATGCCGGGCGAAGACTGCCGCTGTGCCGGCGTGTTGTCGGGTATGCCCGTGGCGAGCAGCGTCAGGCCGACGCGGTCGTCCATGTCCGGATTGCTCACCATGCCAAAGAAGATAGTCGCCTTGGAGTCCACTATTGAGGCGATGAATTCGCCTGCCGCGTTCACTTCTCCCAGCGTCATTTTCTTACCGCCCCGTACGCTGAACAAGACGCCCTTCGCACCTTCGATTGATATGTTCATGAGCGGGTTGTTGACTGCTACCTGCGCGGCCTGCAGCGGGGCGTTGGGGCCGCTCGCTTCGCCCATGGCCATGAGCGCTCGCCCCGGCAAGTCCATGATGGCCTTGACGTCGGCCAGGTCCACGTTGATCTGACCGGGGACATTGACCAGCTCCGCCACTGAAAGGACGCCATGCATCACTGCTTCGTCCGCTTTGCGTAGGGCCTCGTCGATGGGCACGTCCTTGTCCATAAGCTTGAGGAGTTGATCGTTGTGAACGACGATGAGGTTGTCCACTTTGTTCTTGATGCGCTCGATTCCGGCTCTGGCATGCTCCATCCGGCGCTGACCTTCCCAGGAGAAGGGTGTGGTGACCAGACCAACCACTAATGCGCCGGTGCGCTTGGCGATATCGGCTACAACGGGAGCGGCGCCGGTGCCGGTGCCGCCGCCCATGCCGGCGATGATGAAGACTAGGTCGCCGTTGTTGATGGCGTGCTTGAGCTGAAGCTGGTCGCTCTCCGCAGCCTTGTAGCCAACGTCTGGATTTCCACCCGCGCCAAGGCCATGGGTAAGGTCCGCGCCGATCTGCAGCACTGGTATCCCTTTAGCCTGAGCGAGGGACTTGATGTCGGTGTTGACGCAGACGTATCGCACGCCCGGCACCGTTCGTTCCTCTACCATGCGGACCACCGCATTGCATCCGCCCCCGCCGACGCCGATCACCACTATCGAAGCAGGGGCCTCGGGAAATTGCATCGTTCCAAACGGTTCCTGCATGCTCATATAACTTCCTGGGAAGAAGGATGGATTGAATCACGCCCGATGATGCTAGTTATCACGATATTTGGCAAGAGTTTTGGAAGTCACGTAAGCTTTGTCTTAGCACTCTGCCAAGCTTGAGACCTCACTAGCAGAACATCCCGTGGTAGCCTTGGATCACGCCTAAGAGGATGGAGGACTGCCGTGGACCCAAAGGAAGCCTCACGACAACAGTTGGAGGTGCTGCGGGATGATCTCGTAGCTCTGAGCCACCGAGTCCATGATTACCCGGAGCTGGGTTATCAGGAAGAGCGGGCTTCCACCTGGCTGGCGCACATGTTGGATGGTGCAGGGTTCGAGGTGAAGCGCGATGTCTGTGGCTTGCCCACCGCCTTCCGCGCGACATATGGCAATGGGCCGCTCCACATCGCGTTTTGTGCCGAATACGATGCGCTCCCAGGCATTGGGCACGCGTGCGGACACAACATCATTGCTGCTTCTTCGGCAGGCGCCGGCCTCGCGGCGGCGCGGGCTGCGGACGACGTAGGGCTGACTGTTACGGTGATGGGCACCCCCGCAGAGGAGGTACTCAAGTCTGGAGGCAAGATACAGCTCCTGGAAGGAAGCGCATTCGAAGGTGTCCACGCGGCGATGATGGTTCATCCAGCCCCGTGGGACGTAGCCGAGTGGCCCATCGTGGCGGCTACATTCTTCGAGGTGCGATACGAAGGCAAAGCGGCTCATGCTTCTGGTTTCCCCGACCAAGGCATCAATGCTGCCGACGCATTGACGATCGCTCAGACGGCGATTGGTCTGCTTCGCCAGCACATCCGCTCAACGGACCGCGTGCACGGTATCATCACCAATGGCGGCGATGCGTTCAACATTATTCCCGCGCTGACAACGGCCGAGTATGCGGTGCGAGCGCGCACATTGGACGAGTTAAACGATGTCTATGAACAGGTAGTGCACTGTTTCGAAGCGGGGGCCTTGGCGACGGGGTCGAAGCTGACCATAGATGGAGCTCGGACTCCCTTTGCCCATATGACGCATGACCATGAAATCGCCACGCTATACCAACGGAATGCGGAGGCCTTGGGCAGGCATTTTCCCAAGCCGGGGGAGCCTAGCCCAGCGACACCGGTCTCGACGGACATGGGCAACGTCTCGCTGGCTTTGCCTTCTATCCACCCAGCGCTCAGCATCGGGTCTTTGCCGGCAGTGAACCATCAGCCGGAGTTTGCCGCGGCTGCCATCACTCCCGTTGCCGACCAGGCGGTCTACGATGGGGCGTTGGCATTGGCTTGGACGGCCATCGATATCGCCAAGAGTTCCGAATTGCGCAAGCGGCTCCTGGCGATGGCGCAGGCATAGTGCAAGGTGGCCGGTTTATTTGCCGTGTCGTCCGGTAAGGTGGAGCTTGATAGCGAACCAGATGAACCAAACCGCGGCTGCTCCGATGATGATGCGCTCCAATACGCCCGCCATCCGACGCCACAAGTTGAGGACGACGACAACCTCTGCGGGCGTGTTTGCCCCCACGACGCGTAAGGCAAGCCGATA
>JBJKQC010000031.1:0-3492 GCA_046705745.1 Dehalococcoidia bacterium | reverse complement strand
GGTCCCCTTCTTTGGTGGCAACGTCGGGTACGAACCGCAGGTCGGGCGTGTGCCGAAGCTGGAGGCGCTGGCCGAGCTCACGACGCAGGAAACTCGTGGCGGACCTGAGGCCGGCGAGGGCTTCACGCTCTTGGGTAGGGCCTCCCAAGGTGCTCACGGAGACCTTGGCGTGCTGCAGGTCCGTGGAGACCTCAACGCGGCTGATGGTGAGCACCTGCTGGAGGCGAGGGTCCTGGAGCTCCTTCTGGACGATGCGACTGATTTCTTCTTGCAGCAGGGTGTTAATGCGTTCAGTACGACGACTCATGGTGATGTCTTTTGTACATGCGATGCGTCAGGATATCTGCCTCAGTAGACCGGGCGGACACAGTGGACTTCATGGACATTCGACGAAAGCTGGTCCGGTAGGAGCGGCCCCGAGGGGCGCCTTCTCCTCTGGTGGGAGAAGGGCAGGGCCGGTCCCAGACCTGCCCTAGCGGTCGATTGCCTATCCTCGACTGGCGGTCCGCCGGTATCTCGCCCAGCGGACCTGCCTCCCCACTCCAACCCTCTCCTTGAGGGAGAGAGGGCCTATCCGCCGACCTTCTGCTCCCGGTGAACTTCGATGAGGTCGCCGACTTCGAAGTCGCCGAAGCCTTCCACGGCCAGACCGCACTCGTAGCCGGTAGCTACTTCCCGCACATCGTCCTTGAAGCGGCGCAGGCTGGCGATGTGACCATCGAAGAGCTCTTTGCCGCCCCGCAAGACACGGGCCATCGCGCCACGGCTGGCCTTGCCGTCGGTGACGTAACAGCCCGCGCTCTTGCGGCCTCTGCCCAGGGAGAAGACGGCGCGGACCTCTAACTTGCCTTCCACGACATCCTGGTAAGACGGCTCCAACATGCCCTTGAGGGCGGCCTCGATGTCTTCAGTCAGCCGATAGATGATGTTGTAGTGCCGTATCTGCACGCCGTCTTGATCGGCCAAGCGCTGAGCGCCTTGGTCCGCGCGGACGTTGAATCCGATGATGATGGCCTCCGAAGCAACGGCCAGGAGCACGTCGCTCTCGGTGATGCCACCGGTGGCGGCATGGATGATGCGGACCTGGGTCTCCGGAGTGCTCAACTGCTCCAGGGCCTGTTTGACAGCATCGATGCTGCCGTGCACGTCGGTCTTGAGGACCAGGTTGAGCTCCTTGGTCTGGCCCGCGGAGATGCGAGAGCCGAGCTCTTCCAGCGTGGAGCCACGAGCGCGCTGCATTTCCTCACGCCGCTGTCGCTCCGCCACCGTGTCCCGGGCCGTTTTTTCGTCCGCAACCACCACCAGCCGATCGCCGGCACCGGGGAGGTCGTTCATGCCGAGGACTTCCACGGGCGTGGAGGGCCCCGCGCTCTTGACGCGGCGGCCCGCTTCGTCGGCGAGGGCCTTTACACGGCCTCGGGCCGGGCCGACCACGAAGTAGTCACCCACGCGCAGGGTACCGGTCTGGACCAGCACGGTGGCGACGGGGCCTCGGGCCTTGTCCAACTTGGCTTCCACGACTACACCCACACCAGCACGGTCTGGGTTGGCCTTGAGCTCGGCTAGCTCGGCGACGAGCAGGATGCTCTCCAGCAGATCATCCAGGCCGAGGCGTGCCTTGGCGGAGACCTCGACGTCGATAACGTCGCCGCCCCACTTTTCCACGAGCAGGTCATGCTCGGAAAGCTGGCGCCGCACTTTCTCCGGGTCGGCGTCCGGGAGGTCGATCTTGTTGATGGCGACCACGATGGGCACCTTGGCGGCCTTGATGTGGTCGATGGCTTCGACGGTCTGAGGCATTACGCCGTCGTCCGCGGCGACCACGAGCACGGCGATGTCCGTCACCTGGGCGCCGCGCGCCCGCATGGCGGTAAACGCCTCGTGGCCGGGCGTGTCGATAAAGGTGATACGGTGTCCCTCGTGCACCGCCTGGTAGGCGCCAATGTGCTGCGTGATGCCGCCGGCCTCCTTGGCGACCACGTTCGTCTTACGGATGGCGTCCAGCAGGGTGGTCTTACCGTGGTCGACGTGGCCCAGGATAGTCACGACGGGCGGACGCTCGATGAGGTGGGCGGAGTCTTCCTCCGCCACAGCACCAGCGGTGGACGAGGCCTCCTCCACCTTGCGAGCGGCATATCCAAAGGTCCGAGCGACGACGGCTGCCGTATCGAAATCAATGACTTGGTTGATGTTGGCGAAGACGCCGGCGCGCATGAGCTGCTTGATGACCTGAACGGCCTCCACATTCATACGCTGCGCCAGAGTCCCCACGGTGACTGCCTCGCCCAAGGGCAACGCGCGGAGCGTCACCCTGCGGGTAGCGGTCGCCTGACCGTGTGTTTGTTGATCGACCATTACAGCTCCTCCCTCTCCCCTCAAGCGCGGGGAGCCTCGGCAGCCGTGGAGAGTGTGCGCCCGAACTCGAAGAGCTGCTCCTTGTCCTCCGGACGTATGTCACCACGTAGCGCCTGGGCGAGCCGTCCGGTCGAGACGGCCCGTTCCCAGCACCCCGCCTTATGGCAAAGATAAGCCCCACGACCCGCGCGCTTTCCGGTGGGATCCACCAGGCACGAGCCGTCTGGCGTCATAACGATTCTGACCAATTCTCTCTTCGCCGCTTTCGTGCGGCACACAATGCACGAACGCTGCGGCACATGGCGAGTCCGCATCACGCACCCTTCAGAGCCAAGACCACGCCCCGAAGATTTCTCCGCGGTATGCTGCGCGATCGGAAGTCCAAATGACTGAATGGGTCCCTTCTTCCATGAGGGGAAGAAGCACATTCATCAATCCGGCATCAATCCGGCAAGGCAAATACCTTGCACAGCGCGCGCCTCGGCCCCCTTCCTAACCTTTCGAACCCGCTCAGGGCAGGCTTTCCTCCCTCAGGAGGAAGGGACTTAGTCGTCCGAGTCATCCCTCGTGCCGCCGGTGTGGCCACCACGAGCGGGCTTACCGGCCTGAGGGCTGCGACCGGCACCACCGGGACGGCTTCCGCCGGGTCTGGCCGGGCCTCGGTTGCTGCTGCGACGTCGGCCGCCACCTCCGCGCCGGCCACCGGCGGGCGCGCCCAGGATGTCCTCGGCGAACCGGATCTGGGGACCGCCACCGATGGGCTCGGGGACCTTCCAGATGTCGTCTTCGTCGACGAACTCCTCTTCCACGACGATCTCTTCGCCCTCGTGGCCCTGAGCCTCGATGTCCAAGGACTCCAGGGCCAACAGCTCCTCCGGACTGAGACCGCCAGAAGCCTTGGCCTCGGCGGTTTCCTTGGCCCGGTGCTCCTCTGCTTCCAACTCCGCGAGGATACGGGCCTCTTCTTCGTCGAGCTCGGCGGCGGCCGGTGCAGGCTCCGCGGCGGCCGCTTTCTCCGCAACGGCGGGCTCGGCCCCCGCTTGGGCTGCCGCAGCGGCGCGTTCGGCGGCGGCGGCACGCTCAGCGACCACGCCCTCGATCTGCTGCTTCATCCGCTCGATTTCGACTTCGGTGACA
>JBJKQC010000030.1:0-2906 GCA_046705745.1 Dehalococcoidia bacterium | reverse complement strand
GGTCTTCACCGTCCGCCAGCCGGACGGCATCGACGCGGCAGCCGTTGGCGTGGAAGCCGGCGACGGCGGCCGTGCGGAGCCGGACGCCCATGCGCTCGGCGGCCTGGGCCAGGCCGAGGGTAAGGCGGTAGGGCTCGACGTCGGCCCCGCCCTGGACGTAGAGCGCGCCGAGGCACGCCGGGTTGATGCGCGGCTCCAGCTTGCGGGCGTCGGCGCCGGACAGCCATTCCACGTGGTAGCCGGGCTGGGCCTGCTGCCATGCCAGGTGTTGCCGGCCCTGGGCGACTTCTTGCTCGGTGAGGGCGAGGCGCAGGGCAGGGCGGTCCTGGAACTGGACGTCGATCTTGGCCTCTTCACGGAGCGCTTCGGCGAGCTCGCGGTGCAGCCGCATGCCTTCGGCCATGACGGGGTAGTTGGGGTCCGGGCCGTTGGGGATGCCGCCGCTGAGTCCGCCCCAGGCGAAGCCGGAGGCATGCGCGGCGAGGCCATCACGCTCGATGACGGTGCTCGGGATGCCGGCCTTGGCGAGGTAGTAGGCAGTGGCGATGCCGCAGATGCCGCCGCCAAGGATGACGATGCCGTCGCGTGGGCTGGTCAAGGGAAGGGCCTCCGTTCCGAAGATAGGGATGATTTTACCGGGAAGGGAGATTGCCCGTGGCGCTCGGTCAGCGGCTCGCTGATTGGCTCGCTCAGTCAGCGGCTCGCTCAGTGGCCCGCTACGCGATCTTGGGCCGCGGGCTTTCCCAGAATTGCCGACCCGTGCCGTGTGAAGCGCTTCCTCTTGGGAGGCGATGCCTGTACCTCCGCGGGGCCTTAGGGTGTGATGGTGAGAGTGGAAAGGAGGTGAGCATGGCGTTGCAGGTAGGCTACACGCTTTCGTCGGAGGAGTTCGGGCCGAGGGACCTCCTGCGGTACGCTCGGCAGGCGGAAGAGACGGGGTTCGATTTCGCGGTTGTTTCGGATCACTACCACCCTTGGGTGAATGCGCAGGGGCAGAGTCCTTTCGTGTGGAGTGTGCTCGGCGGGATCTCCCAGGTCACGGACCATATTCCCATCGGAACGGGCGTGACCTGTCCGACCATGAGGATACAGCCGGCGATCATCGCTCAAGCGGCGGCGACGGCGGCCTGTATGCTCCCAGGCCGGTTCTTCCTTGGGGTTGGCAGCGGAGAGTACCTGAACGAGCACGTGCTGGGGGACAACTGGCCTCCAGCACGGGTGCGTCTGGACATGCTCGAGGAGGCCATCTCTGTCATTCGAGAGTTGTGGGAAGGCCGGATGCGGACCCACATCGGCGATTTCTACACCGTAGACCAGGCCCGCCTGTACACGTTGCCCGACGAGCCGCCGCCCATCATGGTGGCGGCAGCGGGGTCTGCGTCGGCAAGACTGGCGAGTAGGGCCGGCGACGGTCTGTTCGCAATCGTTCCGAATGCGGACTTGGTGCGGGAGTTCCAGTCAGATGGGGACGGGCAACGACCACGGTACGGACAGTTGACTATTTGTTGGGACGAGACCGAAGAGGAGGCGGTGCGCATGGCGAAGCGGCAATGGCCAAATGCCGCTTTACCTGGTCCGCTCATGTCCGAGCTGAAGGTGCCGGGGCTGTTCGAAGCGGCGTCCAAATTCCTGCCTGACGAGGCCGTGGCCAAGACGATCGTCTGCGGGCCGGACCCTGAGCGGCACCAGGCGGCACTCCAGGAATTCTCAGAGGCCGGGTTCGACCATGTGTTCGTCCACCAAGTCGGGCCCAAACAGGAGGGCTTCTTCCGCTTCTACGAGCAGGAGGTCCTGCCGAAGGTACGGTGAGCGTCCTGCATGGGTGGCCACTGAAAACGGAGCACCCACGCGCTCGTCCGTTCGCCCCGAAGTTCCCGAAGGGGGCTTCCGAGCGGATGAGGGCGTGGGCGTTCTTGCTCCACGGCGTTTCTTTGGGGGCTGTCCAGCGATGCCCCACTTCAGGAGTAGAGCAGTGGAGCAAGGTCACTGGCGGGAGTCGGGAGCGCACCATAGTCGCATTTGGTGATAACGAAGGGCAGCGCCGCACGTATTGTCGGTCGTATCAGACGGTTAGTCGGTAGGCCCGGCCGTTCCAATGCGAGGGGATGCCGTACTACCGATAGGCGTGTTAGGCCGACGGCGGTGGAAGGTATGCCCACTAGAGCTCCCGAACATGTTGCAGTCGTGCGCGCCCTGTTGGGATTGGGGGACATGCTGTGCATCGTCCCGGCGCTCCGGGCCCTCCGGGCGTCGCTCCCCAAGGCAGAGGTGGTGGTGGTCGGGCTCCCCCAGGCGCGCCTCGTACTCTCTCGGTTTCCCCAGTACGTGGACCGGCTCATGGAGTTGCCGGGGTGGCCCGGGTTGCCGGAGACCGCTCCTGAGTACCACCGAATCCCCGCGTTTCTGGGCACCGCCCTGGCCGAACGGTTCGACCTGGCGCTTCAGATGCACGGGAACGGCGCGATAACCAACCAGCTTACGGCGCTGCTGGGGGCGCCGGTCACGGCCGGGTACTACCTGCCCGGCACCTGGTGCCCGGATGTCGAACGATACCTCCCTTGGACGGGGCGTCAGTCCGAGGTCCGGCGTTGGCTGGGGCTCTTAGAGCACCTGGGCATGCCATTGCGAGGGGAGTATCTGGAATTTCCGGTCTTCCCGGAAGACCGCGAGGCGGCCGGACAGATCGCCTCCACCTATGGTCTGGTACCGGGTGAGTACGTATGCATACATCCCGGGTCGGGGGCGGAGAGCCGCAGGTGGCCGGCGGAGCACTTTGCCGCGGTTGGGGACTTCTTCGCGGCGAACGGCCTTCGCGTGGTGCTCACCGGCACGGACAAGGAGCGTTACGTCAATGCTGCGGTCGGGGACAGCATGCGGGCCGTTCCGGTGGACCTTGCTGGACGGAC
>JBJKQC010000029.1:0-7400 GCA_046705745.1 Dehalococcoidia bacterium | reverse complement strand
AGGTCATCATCATCAAGAGCACCGTTCCCGTGGGCACCGTCGAGCTGGTGCGAGGCATCCTAAGCCGGGATTACGAGGAGGGGAAGGACTTCGATGTAGTCTCCAACCCGGAGTTTCTCCGAGAAGGACGCGCTATCTACGATTTCTTTTATCCGGCCCGCATCGTCATTGGGTCCTGCTCAGAACGCGCGGCTGCCGTCATGAAGAAACTCTATGTTCCACTGGTAGACGGAAGCCTGGTCTGGGACCACGAGCCTCCGCCGGCGGGCAGGTTGCTCCCGGTCCCGGTGGTGGAGACGGACCTGGCTTCGGCCCAAATGATCAAGTACGCCTGCAATGCCTTCCTCGCCACGCGGGTCTCCTTTATCAATGAGGTCGCCAGCCTTTGTGAACGGGTAGGAGCGCAAGTAGAGGAAGTCGCCCGCGGCATGGGGTACGACCCCCGTATTGGCCCGTCCTATCTGGAGGCCGGCGTCGGGTTTGGAGGCCCTTGTCTGGAGAAAGACCTGCACGCCCTCATCAAAATCGCGGACACCGCCGGGTACGACCCGCAATTCCTACGCGCCGTCATGGCGCGGAATGACCGTCAGGTGGACGAGACCGTAGCAAAGCTCAAAGCCGCGGCAGGATACCTGCTGTACCGGAAGGTGATCGCTATCTGGGGCACGGCGTTCAAGGGGGGCACCAGCGACATCCGCAACTCGCAGGCGCTCAAGGTCATCGAGCGCCTCGAAGCCGAAGGCGCGGAGGTGCGCACCTATGATCCGGCTGCCAACGAGGCCACCCTGGCCGCGCGGCCTGACCTGAAGGTCTTGGACGACCCGTACGCGGTTGTACGTCGCGCAGACGCACTCCTAGTGCTGACGGACTGGTCTGAATTCCGGGAACTGGACTTGGACCGCGTAAGGAAAGAGATGGTGGCGCCTATCATAGTGGACGGCAGGAACCTCCTAGATAAGAAAGCCGCGACAGGCGCCGGATTCCGTTACATTGGGGTGGGCCGTTCGTGAAAGCGTTGGTGACCGGCTATGCCGGTTTCATTGGCTCGTGGGTCACCTCGTTGCTTCTCGATCGTGGAGACACGGTTGTCGGCGTGGACAACTTCAACCAAGCGTACGACGTGCGGATGAAGCAGTGGCGGCACCGCCAGCTGGCCGACCGCCGGTCCTTCTCTCCCTATCGGGCGGATATCGCCGACAAAGCCTCGCTGGAAGAGCTTTTTGCTGCCGCAGGACCTTTCGACGCCGTCATCAACCTGGCTGCAAGGGCGGGAGTCCGTCAGAGCCAGGCGGAGCCACGTGAGTTCTTCCGGACGAACACGCTCGGCGTAGTAAATCTACTGGAGCTCTGCCGGGAGCATGGCGTCGGTAAGCTCGTCCAGGCATCTACGTCCAGCGTTTACGGAAACGGCGTGCTGCCTCTGCGGGAGGAAGCGTCCACGGACCATCCGCTTTCGCCGTACGGGGCCTCGAAAAAGGCGGCCGAAGTCTTGTGCTACACCTACCATCACCTTTATGGCATCAGCGTCAGCGTCCCACGGTTCTTCACCGTATATGGGCCTGCGGGGCGTCCTGACATGAGCGTTTTCCGCTTCATCAGGTGGGTTTCAGAAGGCGATCCGCTGGTCCTGTACGGAGATGGCAGCCAGCTGCGGGACTTCACCTACGTGGAAGATACCGCTTGCGCCGTGATCGGGTCTTTGTCGTTGAGCGGCTACGAGATATTCAACGTAGGCAACGACAGGCCAATCGAGCTACGTTATGTCATCCGCCAGGTGGAAAGGGAGACGGGCCTCCCCGCCAAGATTGATTACCAGCCCGTTCAGCCCACCGACGTCAGTGCCACCCATGCCTCGATAGCCAAGGTCAAGGGGCTGCTCAAGTGGAGCCCCACGACCCCTATTGAGGAAGGACTCAAGAAGACGGTGGCCTGGTACATGGAAAACCGCCACTGGGCGCGGGAGTTGGACCTGATGGTCTAGTCCTTCTTCTGCCCTTGTCCGCTGGCTACATAAGCATTGAGAGCGGCCCGAAGTGCCATGCGCCCGCGATGCAAGCGCGCCTTGAACGCTGGAATGCTGATGCCGACGATCTCTGCTGCTTCCTCTGTCGAAAGCTGCTGAATGTCCCGTAGCACGACAGGCGTCCGCAAGTCCTCCGGCAGTGCAGCGATGGCTTCATCCAGCTTTTCACGGAGCTCCGTGTTCAGCGTCTGGCTTTCCGGCCCTGGCGCTCGGTCAACGATCTCTAGGTCCTCCACCCCGCCTTGCGTCATGCTTTGAGGCCGGCGTTCCTTCCGCATCTTCTGGAGTGCGGCATTCACCACAATGCGGTACAGCCAAGTGGTCACCGACGCATCCCCACGGAAGCGGTCGCGGGCGCGGTACGCGGAAAGGAAGGCGTCCTGGACGGCGTCCTCGGCGTCGGCGGCGTTGTTCAGCATGCGGTAAGCGATGTTGTAGGCGAAGTCGGTGTACTTGTCGACTATGGCGCTAAAAGTCGCGTCGTCCATGGGGGCGGATTGTTCTTGGTGTTCCTGGCTCAAACGGACCTCGCACCCCGCGAATGATTGGCGCATCCAATCTTGTGACTGGGTTGGACGAGGGCCCATTGTAACAATCGTCCGGTTAACACGAGCATTGTCAGGTTGCCCCGCTCTCCATACAATGCTCCGCAGGACAGGGGGACATGATGCGTTTTTGGCGGCGGTTTGGCCACAGGCGTGACAAGACGTTGTGTTGCCAGGACATTATGGACCTGTCATCGGACTACCTCGATGATGACCTTCCCTCATCCATCGCAGCCCGCTTCAGGGGCCACATGGACTCCTGCCCGGAATGCAACTCCTTCTTCGCCACCTTCCGCGCCACTATCCTCACCCTCCGCGATCTACCCAAACACAAGGCTTCTCCTGATCTCAAAAAGCGCATTCAATCGCGGATAGCCGCTGAGGGCGGCAATGCTCAGCCGGGCTCCGCAAGTTAGGCGAATCGCTCCTCTGCCCAGGGGTCTCCGCGCATGTGGTAACCACGCGCCTCCCAGAAGCCGGACTTGTCCTCGCTCATGAACTCGACGCCGCTGATCCATTTGGCGCTCTTCCAACCGTAGCGGCTGGGCACCGCCAGGCGCAGTGGCGCCCCGTGCTCCGGCTTGATGGGCCGGCCGTCCTGTGCATACGCGAACAGGACGCCGGGTGCGCGGAACGCGCTTATGTCCAGGTTTGTCGTATAGCCATCCAGGCAGTGGAACATCACGTAATGGGCCTCCGGCTTTGGCTGAGCGAAAGCAATGAGGGCTTCGGCGGGGACCCCTTCCCACCTTACGTTTAGCTTGCTCCATTGGGTCACGCAGTGGAAATCGGCGACGTTGGCGTCCTTGCTCAGCGCCGTGAACTCCTCCCACGCCAGTTCCCGCTCCTTTTCTACCAGTCCAAAAAGGCGCAAGCGCCACTTGTTCAGGTCCACTTCGGGCACCGGGCCAAGGCTCATCGCCGGAAACTTCGAAGTCACGTATTGTCCTGGCGGAACGCGCTCACGTGCGCCTTCCGGGACTCCGCGAGTGTTCATGGCCCTTCCGCTCATTGCCATGGATCGTTCCTCTCCCGCTTCGGTACCCCTGTGCTCATCAGAGGGTACACTATGAAGGGTGGCCGCTAGGCCAGCCACGAGTGATTTTTCATGTCCATGAATGACATGCTGGTTCATAATGCCGGCGCTCTGGCCATTGAGGCGCAGGGCCTTTCCAAGTCTTTCGGCAGGACCGTTGCGCTAAGAGCAATCGACCTCACTCTAGGTTGGGGGAAGGCCCTGGCGCTTTTCGGCCACAACGGCGCGGGCAAAACGACCTTGCTCCGGGTCTTGGCGACACTGGCGAGGCCGGACTCGGGGACGGCCCGTGTCGCGGGACTGGACTGCGTTCGGGACGCGTCTCGCGTCCGCTCCACAATCGGCTATGTGGGGCACCAAACGCTGCTTTACGATGACCTTACTCCGCGGGAAAACCTAGAGTTCTATGCTCGGCTGTACCGCCTGAGCGACGGCCGCAATCGTGTCGAGGCGGTGTTGGAGCAGACTGGGGCCGTCGATTGGGCTGACCGCCGCGTCCGGGCGCTCTCCAATGGCATGCAGAAACGGGTTGCCATTGCCCGTGCCCTGCTGCATCGCCCGTCCGTGCTGCTGTTTGATGAGGCTGAGACGGGCTTGGACCAAGAGGGCCTCCGGCTTCTGCAAGATGTCGTCGAAGCGGTGACCCGCGGAGGGGCGGCGGCGGTGTTCACGACTCATAGCCTTGAACGGGGGTTGGCCATGGCCGACCGTGTCGTCGTGTTAAGCGAAGGCGTTGTTGCACTCGAAGCAGAAGCCCAGAGCCTCACAGTGGTGGACGTGGCCGAGGCGACTTCTCGGCAGGCGGGGATAGCGTCGTGAAGTCCTTCCTCCAAGCGACTGCCGCCATTTTTGCCAAGGATGTCCGGTTGGAGGCGCGCACCCGGCAGACCGTCACTTCCGTTTTCGTCTTTGCTCTGCTCATCGCTTTCGTGTTCAACTTCGCGTTTAGGCCTGCGCCTGGCGTGATGGCTCTCGTGGGGCCTGGTATCATCTGGGCCGCGTACGTGTTTGCGGGTATGTTGGGGCTGGGCCGCACCTTCGTCTTGGAACGTGAGCGGGGCACCCTGGAAGGGCTGCTCCTGGCACCCGTAGGCCATGAGGCCGTGTTCCTCGGCAAGCTGCTGAGCGCTTTCGCCGTCATGCTGGTGGTCGAAGTCTTGATGGTGCCGGTCTTTCTCGTCCTATATGACTTGTCGCTGGTTTCTTTCGTCTTTGTCGCGACCGTCCTCCTGGCCACGGTGGGATTCGCCGCCGTAGGCACTTTGTTCTCGGCCATTTCAGCCCAAACACGGGCGCGTGAAGTCCTGCTCCCCTTGCTGTTCCTTCCAGTAGTCTTGCCGGTCATCATGGGGGCGGTAGCGGGGACCTCCGCGGCCATCGAGCCAAGCGGCGGAGACGGGGTAGGGCAGTGGCTTCAACTCATGTTGGCCTTCGATATCCTGTTTCTTGTGATATCATCTTGGGCGTTCAGCTACGTGATTGAGGAGTAAGGATGGCGCAAGCAGCAGCGAATAAGACGGCCGTTTCGCGGCAAAGGACGCGAGGGTTCGCAGGCAGTGCCTTCCTGGCCATCACGGGACTGTTTTTTCTGACGGACCTGTACATGATCTTCTGGTACGCTCCCACCGAGGCAGTCATGGGGAACGTCCAGCGCCTCTTTTACTTCCACGTCCCATCTGCGTGGGCCGGATTTTTGGGCTTCTTCATCGTCTTCATCTCCAGCATCATGTACCTGGTGAAACGAACGCCGATTTGGGACCGCCGGGCCTACGTTGCCGCGGAAGTGGGACTCGTTTTCCTCACCGTGGCTATCCTAGCGGGGTCCATTTGGGCGAAGCCGGCCTGGGGCGTTTGGTGGGTATGGGACGCCAAGCTCACCACCACCTTCATCCTTTGGGTGATTTACGTCGGATACCTCATGGTGCGGGCCTATGCGCCGACCAGCGACCGCGGGGCCCGCTGGGCGGCCGTTGCCGGCATTATCGGCTTCTTCGATGTGCCCATCGTCTACTACGCTGCCCAGCTATGGAACGGGCTGCACCCTGACCTGGTGACAGGACCCGACGCACAAGGCTCGCTGGCGCCGGCGATGCTCAGAACGCTGCTCTTCTCGCTGGTAACGTTCACGCTCCTCTTCGCCTACCTGTTCAATCAGCGATCGTCGCAGCGAGAGACCGAAGAAGAGCTTGAAGAGCTACGCAAGGACGCGGGCCAGGGTTCCCCGTCGCGGATGGAGTAACGTAGTGAAAATTGTTCGTCTGTTTCCTGCTGCAGCCCTCGTGTTGCTTGTCGGCTTGCTTCCCCAGGCGGTGTTCGCCGCCGCTGCTGGTCAAGCGTCGCCCAACAGCAACATGGGTTACTTGCTGGCGGGCACGATTGTGGTGTGGGCCGGATTCTTCGTGTACGCGTTCTATATCGCCCGCAGGAATCGCGATCTGCGCCGCGAGTTGGAAGACCTCCGGGCCAAGAGCCGCGACCATCGCGCCCACCCCTGATCTGCGGTCAATCTTAACGGGCAGCCCACTCTCGGCTTCTTTCCTTGCCTTGCGCCGCAAATGAGGCTAGCCTGTGCGCCAACGTCCGGTAGGGCGCGCAGTCTTTCATGCGGAGGAGGGAACGATGGGCGACGAGCTAGAGTTCAATCCCTTTTACGGCGTTTTCCCTTATCACGATTTCGTGAAGGAAGAAGGCATTCCGGTGGTCGAGGCGTATGCCGTCGACTGCAAGACGGTGCCGGTTGACCCGTGGGAGCGCCTGGGCGGCCTCGGCACCTACGTGCACCTGGCGGGTCGGAGCGACTACCTGTCCGCTTACGTGGTGGAGATACCACCCGGAGGCCAGCTCAACCCCGAGCAGCACATGCACGACGAGCTGATTCACGTTATTTCCGGACGAGGCGCCACGGTCATCGAGGGACCAGACGGGAAGAAGCACTCGTTCGAGTGGGGGCCCTCTGCCATCTTCGGCATCCCCATGAACGCGAAGCATCAGCTCTTCAATGGCTCGGGCACGGAGCCAGCCAGGCTGGCGGCTGTGACCGACCTGCCCATCATCTTCAACATCTTCCGCAATCCCAACTTCATTTTCGATAACCCGGTCACCTTCCCGGAGCGCATGGCCTCCGAGCGATACTTCGAGGGCGAAGGTGAGTTTCGCGAGGTCAAGCCTGGGCGCCACCAGTGGGAGACGAACTTCGTGCCGGACCTGGTGAACTTCCAGCTCCCGCCGTGGAAAGCCCGCGGGGCCGCCGGCAACAACATCCAGTTCCTGCTGGCGGACAGCTCCATGCACTGCCACATTTCTGAGTTCCAGCAGGGGACGTACAAGAAGGCCCACGCCCACAACGCGGGCGCGCCCATCTTCTGCGTGACGGGCGAGGGCTACTCGCTGCTGTGGCGGGAGGGTGAGAACCCCGTGGACACGGTACGGGTAGACTGGAAGCCGGGAACGCTGTACGCCCCGCCGGATGGTCCTACCTACCACCAGCACTTCAACGTCTCGCCGGGGCCGTCCCGCTACCTGGTCTTTGGCTTTGGTGGCGCCCGCTACCCGGTCCTCGACTCGAAGATGGCCGGGTACGAGAACATGGACAGGTCCTCCAAAGAGGGCGGCAACCAGATCGAATACGAGGACGAAGACCCGCGCATCTTGCGGCTATATGAGGGCGAGCTGGCCAAGCGGGGGCTCAAGTCCAAGATGGGCGAGTTCGTGGGGACGCGGGCGTAACAGCGCCTTCAGACGAGACAGCACCGGCAGGACGCGCCTCGGGTTTCCAGGCGCGTCTCTGCTTAATGGC
>JBJKQC010000028.1:0-3849 GCA_046705745.1 Dehalococcoidia bacterium | reverse complement strand
CCTGGGAATAGACCCGAAACGCGGCGCGGTGGCGGTGGGGGCGTTGCCCCGGGAGGGGCAGATCGTCCAGTTCCACGTGCGAGATGCGGAGACGTCGTCGGAGGACCTGCGCCTCTCACTGTCGGGCTATTTGGCTTCAGCAGGTCGTCGTGCGGCGGGGGCGCTGCTCTTTTCGTGCACGGGGCGGGGCGAATACCTCTATGGCCGGCCGGACCACGACACGGGCATCTTTCACGAGCTGATGGGCGACCTACCGCTTGGAGGCTTCTTCTGCAATGGCGAGATCGGGCCAGTGGCGGGGAGTACGTACCTGCACGGATACACGAGCTCCTTTGGGATTATCCGTCCGCGGACGGAGGAGTGAGCAGGAAGCGGTGAGGGAGTGTCTCTTCGTGAGGCATTCGCCTTGCTTGGCGGACGCACTTCCCTCATTGGAACCTTTCCCGCTTGGAAAGGGAGTCCTGACAGGCGCAGGCATGCGTCCCTGCGGAATGAATACCCATAACACCTAGGAGGGTTAGGCATGCGTGGACTGAAGGGCCGTGTTGCGGCCGTGACGGGCGGAGCACGCGGAATGGGCAAGGCCGCGGCGGAGCGGCTGGCGCAGGAAGGCGTGAAGGTGGCGGTCCTCGACATTCTGGAAGACGAGGCGAAGCAGGTGGCGCAGGCCATCGGCAAGTCCGGCGTGGAAGCCGCAGCGTGGAAGGCCGACACTACCAACGAGGAGCAACTCGCGGCGGCGTTCGAGGGTATCGAGAAGCGGTTCGGGGGCCTGGATATTCTGGTGAACAATGCAGGCCTTATCGCGCCACGCAAGGACTGGAAGACCTGGACGCGCGAGGAGGTAGAGCGGTTCGCGGAGGTCAACTACATCGGTTACTTCCTGACCATCAAGGCGGCATACCCGCTGCTGAAGAAGGCCGGCCGCAAGGGTCGAGTCATCAACGTGGCCTCCCGCACGTTTTTCATGGGCAACCCAGGCCAAACGCCATATGTCTCTGCAAAAGGGGCCGTGATCGGTCTGTCCTGGAACATGGCCAAGGAGCTAGGCGCGGACGGCATTACGGTAAACGCTGTGATGCCTGGCCAGGTGGCGACGCCCGGCACGCGGCAGTACAACGACGAGGAAGTGTTCAACCGGACGATGCAGAACCAGGCCATTAAGGAGCGGGTGGAGCCGGAGCACCTGGCAGACCTCATCGCGTTCTTGGCCAGCGACGACGCGAAGATGATCTCGGGGCAGTCCATCGTCTGTGACGGTGGCGGGCTGTTGCACTGAGCAGACGGCCGGCGCAGTTGGAGAAGCCCCCAGTCCGCCCAATGGCAGCCTTCGACAATCTCAGGGAGGACGGGCTGGGGACTCGCCATCCTCGGGCTGGCCCAGCTTCCTGGCGACTGAATTTAGGAGGCGGAGGTGATGGCGGTTCCAAGACCCGCCCCACCACGAACTGCAGGTGCGCACGTCGTGGGCATCTGCCACCCTGACAACGGGATGCGGGCGTTGCTTGCCTACAGGCGGCCAGCGATGACGCGCGCGAGGCGCTCGATGCCCGCTTGGTCCAGGATGGGTTGGCTGAGGTCGCTGCCGGTGGTCTGGAGCGTGACCATGCGGCTTCCCTTGATGAAGGTCAGGCCTGTCTCCGCGCTGGATGAAAGCAGGGCGGAGGCGTTCGCCACGGGCGGATTCATGGGCTTGAATCCGAGCCCACCCTCGATTTGAGAGAGGCGGTTGGAAGCTCCGCTCGCGTTATTGAATTCTATGAGGGTGAACAGAAGGGCAGTGCTGCTGCTGCCCCGCTCGACCTTCATGACGTACCAGGCCAGCACGTTTTGCGTCTGGCTGGGGTTGAGGGTCGCGGCGGCGGTCTCGACGTCCTCCACCTTGATGTTCAGATGAGAGGTGTCGCCGCCAGCCCGCTGAATGTCTTGCAAGGTCAGCAATTGTTTCATGGAATTAGCATCAATGGGCTGGGTGCCCAGCGGTGTCGGAGTGGCGCCATTGCCGCAAGCGGCGACGAGCAGGACGAGAAGGGCCAAACATAGCGCAGGCAGCAGACGGGCCAGCGCCTGCGGCGCTCGCAATGTGATTGTGGGCACGACTCGTGCGGTCGGGACACGGAGCATCATTGGTTCACGAATGAGTAGCGATAGGCGCCTCCGCCGACAATCGGGCGTGAAGATAGCCGAGGACGGTGGACGTGTACTGTTGCGGGAAAGAGTCATATGCCTTTGCATGCTCACAGGGGTAGGCCTCGAACCACGAGCCAGCAGGGGCGTGCTGGTACAAGAGGATGGCGTCTCTGTAAGGAATACGCTGATCGGTGTAACAATGGGCTATGCCGATGGGATAAGAGTACCGGGCGACCACTTTTACCGGCTCAACCGTGTTGATATTGATGCCCCGGAATACGCGAGCGGCGAGGATGAGGCCGGGCTCGAGGACTTTCGCGGCCCACAACGGCAAGGGAGTGCGCCTGGCCACCTCGCCAGCGATCATGTCGCCCAGGGCGGCAAACGAGGAGTCGGCGTAGACACCCGCGACGGCGGGCTCAGTCGGCCCGACGAGCAGGACGATGGCGGCGCCGAAGCTGACGCCGACGAGGAACAGCTTGCCCGGCTGAGCCCCTTCGTCTTCCAGGGCGTAGTCGATTGCGCCGCGCACGTCCCTCTGCTCGGCAAGGCCCGCGCCCATGAGGGCGTAGTCCGACAGGCCCTCGCCACGTAGGTCAAAGCTGAGGACGTTGAACCTGTTGTCCACGAGGTCACGAAGGAACGGCAGCTCCGCGGCCCGGTTGCTGTCCAGCCCGTGCACCCAGATAACCGTGCCCTCGGGCGTGCCATTGGCAGGCAGCCACCATCCGCGCAGGGTCAACGTCTCGCCGCCGCGCGGATGGAACGAGATGTCTTGGTAGGCGAGGCCCAACAGTTCAGGGGTGTATTTGAGCGGAGTCACCTTGGCCACCAGTGCTTGGTCCATGATGGACCAGGATGCGACGCTATAGGCGATGGCCAAGACCACCGCGATGCCAAGCAGTAGCAATCTCCAACGGCGTGACAGCATGCAAGCCTAGTCCCAGAGGGTAGTCCGAGTTTATCCCATGAGGTCCGGCGAGGGCCCCCGAAGAATGGCATGGAATTCTCTAGGCAAGCAAGCATCATGAGACAATAGGAAGCATGAACATTCCGCACCGTTTTACGCTCGCCGGGCTCTTATTGGTTGCATTGGCAGCAACTGCCTGTACCACAGCGTCCACGGCAACACCAACCCCTACGCCGACACCCCCGCCCACGCCCACGCCGACTGCGGCCCTTGGCCTACCGCCGTTGACGCTGCCAGCGGATGAGGCCCCGCATGATTTCCAGACGGAGTGGTGGTACTTCAACGCGCAGGTCAGCACGCAGACGGGGCAGCGGTTCGTGCTGCATGACGTAGTGTTCCAGATTCGGGCATCGAAGACCTCCCAGACCGTGTATGTGCGGCAGATAGGCTTCGGGGATGTGGCTAACGGAGTCCATGTGGACGGCGAGCGTTTGAACGTGATGCAGGGCACAGCGCCCGCCCCGCCAAACGGGTTCCAGTTCAACATGGGAAATTGGGTAATGTCCGGCAGTGAAGGCAAGAGCTATCACTTGCTGGCCAGTGCTGGAAATTACTCGTATGACCTGTCGTTGACCACCACGAGCGCTCCATTGCTCCACGGTCAGGACGGTCTGGTGGGCTTTGGTCCAGCCGGGGTGAGCTACTACTACAGCCGTCCATGGCTGACGGTGAAGGGTACCGTGACGGTGCCGAACGGCCAGCAGCTTGCCGTGACGGGACTGGGTTGGATGGACAAGCAGTGGGGGAAC
>JBJKQC010000027.1:0-4775 GCA_046705745.1 Dehalococcoidia bacterium | reverse complement strand
AACCGGGCCTACGCGGCGTTCAAGGACGGCGGTGTGGTCATCCTGGACATCTCCGACAAGGCGCACCCCAAGCAGGTGAGCCGGCTGGACTACCACCCGCCGCTACCCGGCTACACGCACACGGTGCTGCCGCTGTTCGACCGCGGCCTGCTGGTGGTGTCCGAGGAGTCGACGCGGCGACAGGGGGAGGACTGGCCGAAGCTGACGTGGGTCATGGAGATGCGCGAGGAGACGAACGTGGTGATGCTCTCCAGCCTGCCCATCGCCGAACACGAGCAGTTCTTCCAGCGCCCCGGGCGGTTCGGCTCCCACAACATCCATGAGAACCAGCCCGTGCCCACGTCTTTCGTTTCCGAGGACCTGGTATTCGGCACGTACTTCAACGCCGGGCTTCGGGTGCACGACATCTCCAACCCCTTCCAGCCGGTAGAGGTGGCCCACTTCATCCCCGACGAGCCGGAGCAGAAGGAGCCGCTGAAGTCCATGCAGCCGCACGCGCTGCCGGGTGTGAACCTCAACGACGTCTACGTGGACGAGGAGCGCGTCATCTACACGGTGGACCGCTGCTGGGGCGGGCTGTATATCTTGGAAATGACGGTGTGAGGAGGCAGCACGAACCGTGAGAACACCTAAGCACTGGCGGGGCCTGGGCGAAGCATGCGCACCGCTTGCCAACCGCCACCGCCCGCGGCCGGATGTTTCGCCCCTATGCGATTCGGCGAACGGTACTTACGGACCTTCGCCTCGGCGTGCTGCAGGCGGTCACACGGAGGGCGTACTGGCCGTTTGTGCACGGCGTCACAGATGAAGGCGTCGGCTGTTATAATCGCGCCGAGGGTGAGAGTCCCCCCTTTCCTAACGTTCCCCTCCGACAAGCCGGAGTCTTCGACCTGAGGGGGAAGGGAATGTTGGTTGGGGCCTTTCTCCGTGAAGGGGAAGGGAATTTCAGCCATGCCCTTGGACTGTCCCGATGAGGAGCCGGGCGAGATGAGTGTTCTGTATATTGCGGGCCAACGGCCGGGCGCGGGCAGCACAGCGGTTGCCGCGTCCTTGGCGATGGCCCTGCGCAAGCATGGGCGTAAGGTGGCGCTGGTCAAGCCCGTCTCGCTTGAGAGCGAGGACCGTGACGCCGCTTGGCTCGCCTCGCTCACCGGACAGCGGGAAACGGCGCCATTGGCCGTCGGCGCTACGGTGACGGGCGATGTGCTGGACTCGGCCGCCCGGCGCGTGCAGACGCTGGCTAAAGACGCCGACGTTGTGGTGGTGGAGGGCTTGCCCCTGGAGGCCGCGGACGGCTCGGCCATCGCGGCATCGCCGGCGCTGGCCAAGAAGATGACGGCCAAGGTCATTGGCGTGCTGCCGTACCGGCGCGACCTGGGGCGGGACGATGCCTCCGAGTGGCGTGAGGCATACGGTGACGCACTGAGTGGGGCCGTCGTGAACCGGCGGACTCGCTATGCAGGGCACGATGCGTCGGCCCGTTTGACACCCGAACTGGCGGACGCGGGCATGCCTGCGCTGGCGGTGTTGGGCGAGGAACGGCTGCTGCTGGCGCCTACGGTGCGCGAGGTGGCCGACCGACTGCAAGGAAAGTTCTTCACCGGCGAGTCCGGGGGCGAAGCGCTCATCGAGCATTTCCTCATCGGTGCGCTCATCACTGAGTGGGGCGGCAATTACTTCGGGCGCTACCCGAATCAAGTGGTGCTGGCCCGTTGCGGCAGGACCGATCTGCAGATGGCGGCCCTGAACTTCCCGCTCAACGCGCTCTTTCTGACTGGCGGCTGCGAGGAGCCACCCCAGTACGTGTACCAGCGCGCGGACTACATGGACGTGCCGCTCATCCTCTCGCCACTCACTACTCAGGCCGCCGTGGAAGAGATCGGCAGGCTGCGCGTTACCGTTCATCACCCGGCCAAGATAGCGCGGCTTACGGAAGTGATGGACCGTTCCATGGACTGGGAAGTCTTGAGTGCCGCGGTGCTGAATTAGGAGTGAACAGTAAGCGGTGAGCAGTGAGCCGATCAGGCCGCACCGAGCTGGTGAGCCGGCAGGGTCGCTTGGCAGGCGTTAGGGCGCACGGCCAAGGCCGGTCAGGACACGGGCACGCGACCGTTTTTGATATCCCATTCATTTAGGACTGCGGCGCACTCGTCTTCCAAGACGCCGCTTTGCACCTGCGTGCCCTGGCCGACCATGTCGAGCACTTTGTGGACGTCGTAATCTCCCCACCGGCGGTCCTGCGACCCGTGCATCTTCCCGACGATGACGCGGGGGATATTATTGACGGCGATGGCCCCGGCACACATGGGACAGGGCTCCAGGGTGGTGTAGAGCGTACAGCCGGCGAAGTCCAGGCCGCCCAAGTTGCCGACTGCGTCGCGCAGCGCCGTCACCTCGGCGTGGCCGACGGGGTCCGTCGCCGACTCCCGGCGGTTGCCGCCCTTGCCCACGACCACTCCGTTACGGACAATGACCGCGCCGACGGCCCGGTTGCCCGCTTGGCCCGCCCTCTGCGCCTGTTCCAGCGCAAGTCGCATGTACCCGCCATGGTGCTCGCTCATTGGCTCCTTCCTCCTCCGTTACTCGCTTGGGCAATGCTCACCGCCGCTGTCGACCGTCTTGAAAGTCTGTCGCTTCGGGCCGGCCCAGCGCGTCCCGCAAGGCGGCTTCCAGGTAAGGGAACATGAATGCGTAACCGGCTTCACGGGCTGCTTGGGGCACCAGACGTCTGCTAGAGAGGACCTCGACCGCGAGACCCCCGAGGATGAGCTTGACGGCAAAGGCGGGCGCGGGGGCCACAGCTGGCCGGCCCAACACTCGCCCTAGCGTCTTGGCGAAATCTCGCTGCCGCAGAGCGGCGGGCGCAACGACGTTGACGGGGCCGGTTACGTCCTCATGCTCGATGGCGTAAATGATGAACCGCGCCACATCGCTGATGTGGACCCAAGACCACCACTGCCTTCCAGAGCCCAGCGGTCCGCCAAGTCCCCATCGGTATAAGGGGACCAGCGGCTTCAGAAAGCCGCCGTTTGGCCCTACCACCAGCGCATTCCGGGCCCGCACCACGCGCACGCCCAAAGCCTCCGCTTCTACGGCTGCCGCCTCCCAGTCCTTGCAGATGTGGGCAAGGAAATCGTTCCCCGGCGGCTTGAGCTCAGTTAGCTCTTCGTCGCCACGGTCCCCGTAGTAGCCGTACGCGCTGCCGTTGACGAGGAGCCGTGGACGCTGCTGGAGCGCCCTGATGCCGCTGACCAGGTTGCGTGTTCCCATCACTCGGCTGTCGTACAGGCGGCGCCGTTTGGCCGACGTCCACCGGCCGGACACGCTTTCGCCGACGAGGTTGACGACAACGTCGACATTGTCGAAAGCTTCAGGAGGCGGAGGGCCCTGCGTGGGCGACCATGGGAATGCCGCCGATAGCATGGGCAGATGGCGGCGTGCCCTGTCAGGCTCGCGGGACAAGGCGATGACCTCGTAATCGGCCTGCGCCAGCATGGCGCATAGCTTACCGCCGATGAAACCGGTCGCCCCGGCCACGAGGACGCGCATTCACACCCCTTCGCCGAATTGGAGCATGCACCTACTTTATAGGCAGTCATGGCAGAGAGCAAAGGGGCGGCCGGTGGTGCAGGGCAATGGCGTTCTCCGGCATCAATGTACATTGCCATTTGTTCATTGTGTTCTATGCGAAGCGCCCGGCGCGACGCCGGGGCGCCAGCGAGAAGGGAAGATGGGGCTAGCGAGCGTGGTGAGCGGAAGGCGTTGGGGCGCACGGCCATGTTCCCCTACGCCGGCACCGCCAGAGGCATTTTCTGGGCAATTCACCCACCCCCGGCAGATGGGGCGCCAGCAAGGAGGGGAAATGCGCTCCACGAGAGATTTCTCCCTTCGGTCGAAATGACAAAAGGCGCGCATTTGCTGGCGAGTTGGTGGGGACCGAAGGCGCCCTAGAAGTCCAGCCCCGGCACGGGGAATCGCGACGTGAGGTGCAGGACCTCGTCGCGGACTGCGTTGAGGACGCCTTCATCGGCGCGGTTGGTGAGCACGCGCACGATGAACCCGGCCACCTGGCGCGCCTCGTCCTCCTTGAAGCCGCGCGAGGTGATGCTGGGCGTGCCCAGGCGCAGGCCGCTGGTGACGCGCGGCGGCTGCGGGTCGTTGGGGATGGCGTTCTTGTTGACGGTGATGCCCACCTTGCCGAGGGTCTCCTCGGCCTCCTGACCGGTCCAGCCCAGTGGGTTCAGGTCTACGAGCATCAGGTGGTTGTCCGTGCCGCCGGAGACGATGCGCAGCCCGGCCTGCTCTAGCGCCGTGGCCATGGCCTTGGCGTTGGCGACGATCTGCGCGGCGTACTCCTTGAAGTCCGGGCGCAGGGCCTCTCCGAAGCAGACGGCCTTGGCGGCGATGGCGTGCATCAGCGGCCCGCCCTGGGCGTAAGGGAACACAGCACGGTCGATGTCCCGCCGGTGCTGTTCTCGGCTGAGGATGAAGGCGCCCCGCGGGCCGCGCAGCGACTTGTGCGTGGTGCTGGTGATAACGCCCGCGTAGGGAACGGGCGAGGGGTGCGCGCCGCCGGCGATGAGCCCGGCGATGTGCGCCATGTCCACCATGAGCACCGCGCCCACCTCCTCGGCGATCTCGCCGAAGCGCTTGAAGTCGATGGTGCGCGAGTACGCGGTGTAGCCGGCGACGATGACCTTGGGCCGGTGCTCGCGGGCCAGGGCGGCGATGGCGTCGTAGTCGAGCTGCTCGGTTTGGGGGTCGAGGCCGTAGGC
>JBJKQC010000026.1:0-3617 GCA_046705745.1 Dehalococcoidia bacterium | reverse complement strand
ACCCCCTTTATATACGGCAACGAAAGCAACCAACATCATGCAGCCAACGCCCATTGCCCTCCCGCAATCGACTTCTGGCGAATCCGCCCTCACGGTGGCGGACCGAGCCGCGCGTATCGCCGGACGCATCATCATGGAGCGCCTGCCGGAAATGACAGGCCCTTCGTCGGAGCGGCGCGTTCACATCTCCAACAAAGGATGGAACAACCTGGTCACGGACGTGGACAAAGCCGCGGAGGATGCAGTTCTCGCCGCGTTGCGCGACGCATTCCCCGGCTTCTCCATCCTGGCCGAGGAATCGGGCGCGAGCAAAGGAAGCGAGCCTTACACGTGGTACATCGACCCCTTGGACGGTACGCGAAACTTCGCTAGTGGCATACCCCACGTCGCGGTGAATATCGCGCTGGCCCATGGGACCCGGCTGCTCTTGGGCATAACCTATGACCCAGTGCGCGATGAGATGTTTTGCGCTACGGCAGGCGGTGGGACGTTCCTGAACGGCCGCCGGCTGACCGCTTCTCCCATTACCGAGCTACGGGAGTCGGTCCTGGGATTCGACATGGGCTACGTGGACGACAAGGGCCGCATGCTGTTAGAAATGCTGCAAGGGCTGTGGCCGGGCATGCAGACGGTCCGCATCATGGGGTCTGCCGCCCTTGGAGTCGCCTACGCCGCCGCCGGTCGCATCGAGCTCTACGCCCACCACCACGTGCAGCCATGGGACATCGCGCCGGGCCTGCTTCTGGTGCAGGAGGCTGGCGGGACGGTCACCGACATCACGGGGGGCCAGGCAAGGCCGGAAAGCGGCACGATCGTCGCGGGAGGCGCCGCGATCCACAGCGCCTTCATGGAGGCGACCGCGCGAACGAGCTGGCGTGAGAGCCCGGCTTAGGCGGCAATCGCTCAGATGACCCTGCAATACTTGCCACCGCCGCCCACGTCCGCTTGGGACTAGGCGCAAGAGACTGGCCGCCGGCGAGCCAGCCGTGGACCTTCTCGTAGAGGAGAGAACATGCTCTCCGTTAAAGATGTCGCATCATGTTGAGGTGGCTGAAACGCACCGCTGTTCAAGTGCGGGAGCTGCTCTATGCGCTGCCGGCGCCCCCCATCGTGCGCGCGCTCGTGGACTTCATCGCGCGAGTCGTACGCAACTACGGCGAGCACGACGGCCCCCATGCGGCGGCGGGCATCGCGTACTACGCGTTATTCTCGCTTTTCCCCCTGGTCTTGGGAACGCTGGCCATAGCCAGCCTGCTCTTCACCACTGCGGAGGCCCAAGCCCGACTCCTGACATTTCTCCAGAACCAAGTCCCCGGGCTCGGTAATAGTCAGATCGTACAAGACAATATCCGGGGGGTGGTCCAAGCGCGGGGCCTGGTGGGCGCTATCTCCATCCTGTCCTTGTTCTGGGCGGGCCGTGCCGTCTTCATCGCGATCCGGCGCATCTCCAACCGCGCCTGGGAAGTCACGAACCAGCCACGGTTCATCATGGTGCAAGTGACGAACTTCGCCGCCACGCTGGGCATCGGCGCTCTCTTCATTGCTGTGCTCGCGGCAAGCACGGCCGGGCAGGCGTTGGCCGAAAAGACAGCCGTTCTCAACCGGTACATACCTGTCGGAGTGCCGCTGGGCATCCTATTTTCCGTCGTTCCATTCTTGTTCAGCGTGGTCTTTTTTACGATCCTCTACCGTTTCGTTCCCGACACCAAGGTCCGTCGGACGGAGGCATTCGCCGGCGGGGTCGTCGCAGCAGCCGCGCTGGAATTGCTCAAGTTCGGCTTTTCCATCTACCTCGGTCATTTCGCCAACTATCAGCAAGTCTATGGGAACCTTTCCACCGTCATCGCCACGCTGTTCGGCTTTTACCTGACCGCCCAGATCTTTGTTGTCGGCGCGGAGGTTTCAAGTGAGTACGCCCGTTCCCGCAGGTCCGGCTTGCTCCAGTACCAAGGCCAGTGGCAGCCGGTGCGTGGCGGGCTGGCCCCCTTGGGCCACCCAAAACGGTGGAGAGTCGAGCAGCGGGAGAAGGCGCGCCTGGAGGGGCGCTAATCGATTTGCTGGGCCGCCGTTCAAGCGGCCAAAGGTGAGGCGCGATTAAGGCCAGAACGCCATGGCATGTTAGGGCCGCCAGTAGTCTGCCAATCCCATTATCAACGCACCATGCTGGGCCCCATCGAGAGACTTCTCTGTCGATCCCACCCGTTGGGCGGCAGGGCTACAGGCGAAATCACATCGACAAGGTGCTAGATGGTCCCTTGGAGCGAATTTATGACCAGGCCGCTGGGCAGCTTCGGGTGGAAGTAGGTACTCTTGCGCGGGAGTCGTATGCCTGCTCCCACCACGGCCTCGAACGTGTCAGAGGGCACCCCCTTGATGAAGAAGGCCATCTGGCCCTCGCCGCGGGTCACCATGTCCAGGGCCTGCTGTCCCTCGTGGATGTATGCGACGTGGTCGGGGAAGGAGTCTCCAAGCACGGGCCTGAAGAGCATTTCTTGGAGGACCCAAGCCTCCACCGAGCGCACTTGACGCTCCGGAGGGTCCTCTGGATTCGGCTCCGGAATAGTGTCATTGGCGGGCGTGAGGAGCATCGGCGGCTTTCCGCCCTCCGCCACGCCCAACGTCACCTGGCCCTGCCCGAGCGTGGACACAACCGCGTCCAACTGAGCGGCGTTGGAGGGCAGTCCAGCAGGCCGCGCGACGAAGTACAGGCCAAGCAGCCCCTTCAGCCTCTCGATCTGCTGGGCGCTTAGCCCGTGCACGACCCGATAGTACGGCAGGATGAGCAAACCGGGGTCGTCGAAGTCGATCAGGCAGGTCATAACGAAACGGAAGGCTGCGTCCGGCAAGGCAGCTCCGGCTTGCTTGTCGCGGTAGACAATGGACGTCTCATACCGATGGTGGCCATCGGCGATATACACGTGCTGGCCCTCCAAGGCCTGATGGACAGCCGCAATGTCTTTCGAGCCGGAGATGGCCCAGCAAGTGAGCTGCTCCCCATCCACCGTGAAATCGGCAACGGGCTCTTGCGAGGCCTCCGCCTCACGGACTTTCCGCGCCTGTCCGTCCGAGTCGCGGTACAGCATCATGATGGGGCTAAAATTCGCCTCGGTCGCTTCCATGAGAGCGAGCCGGTCTTGCTTGGGGCCAGGGGCTGTGTCCTCATGAGGCAGCACGCCCTTGCCCAGATCTTCAATGCGGAGCGCTCCGAAGATGGAGTGGCGATCGAGAGTGTGGGGCCCAACCGTGAAGCGCTGACGGAGCAGATAGTAGCTGGGCGACTCATCACGTTTGAGCGCACCGGAGCCGAGCAGGCGACCGAAGGCGGCGGCCGCGTTCGCATAACGGTCTGCCGAAGGGGCGCCAGCTATCTCCGCCAACTCCAGCTGGACCATGTTGTTCTGATTTCTTGCGAGGAGCGCCTTCTCCTGCTCTGGAGAGATGACGTCGTATGGCGGGCAGATGAGGTCCGCCATATTGCCCGCAACAGCGGGGTCATAACGGATGCCTCGGAAGGGGCGGAAATCGACCATGAGGGCTCCAGGGGAAAGGTAAGGTGCGGTAGACAGTATATCGAACGGCGAGCACAGCGCAGCGTTGACACACATACGCTACAAGGG
>JBJKQC010000025.1:0-4269 GCA_046705745.1 Dehalococcoidia bacterium | reverse complement strand
ATGCAACCTATTCGGGAGGCGTAATCATGGCTGAAAGCAAAGGCACCTCCAAGCAAGTGAAGGTCGGCGAATACAGTCGCAGGATGAATACCCGACGCACGAAGCTCGCGGATTATGAGGTCGGCCTCGCGCTTGCGTTGCGGGCCGAAGGCGTGTCGAAGCGGGCGATTGCGCGCAAGTTGTACGTGAGCCCGCACACTGTGGACCGCGTGCTCGAGCGCTGAACAGCTCGAGTACCTGGACAACGAGGGGCGCCTGAGGGCGCCCCTTTTTCTGATGCGCCGCGATCTGCTCGGCGAGGAATCATTGCTTCGCCATCGGCCAGCTCCTTCCTGCGGGTCAAACACTGCATTCCACCTGGTGCAAAAAGAGCCGGGCATCTCAACGCTCGGTGTTGAGGACGATGGCAGCGATGGTTAGCACGCTAACGAGATACGCGAACCAAACAGGGCGATAAGATCGACGACGAGCCACTGAAGGCCCTTGTCCGCGCCGCCGTTGCCCTAAACGAGTCCTCTATGCGTCGGCCGCGGTAGGTGCCCGACATCGTCGGAGGTCAATAACTTCAGGGTATCCTTATGGCCTCGAGTCGATGGAAAACAACCCTCCCAAAGGAGAAGTCCATGCATACTGATAACCTCCCATCGAGCCAAGCTCCGAGACGCCTGTTCCTGACCCTGGCACTCGTCACCGTGGCCGGGGGACTGGCGGGCTGCGCCGGCACGAAGACCCGCGAGTACATCGACGACAGTGCAATCACCGGCAAGATCAAGGCGGAGTTTACGAGCGACAAGGCCGTGAGTGCACTCCACATCCACGTCACGACCACCAATGGTCACGTTGGGCTCACCGGGACCGCGAAGAGTGCGGCCGAGAAACGTCGCGCCGAGCAGATCGCCCACGCCGTGGAAGGAGTGAGATCGGTGACCAACGACATCACAGTAACCGGCCAGTAGCCCGGTTACGGTAAACGCGGCCGGCATACCGGCTGCCCCGAGGGCCGTGCGAGGCTCGACCCCGATGGGGTATCTGGCCGAAAGGCATCCGACCTCAAGGGAGGTCGGGACGACCGACAATCGTAATGCCGCGTATGCAGCGCTCCTTCTTCGCGTTGCGAGGGGGCTGCTGTTCCTGGCCCATGCCTCGGTGAAGATCTTCGTGTTCACCGTCCCCGGCACTGCGAAGTCCTCCGCTTCGATTGGGTAGCCGCCCGTCGTCGCGTACTTGGTGATCCTCGCTGAAGTCGGCGGTGGCTTTGCCCTCATCCTCGGACTGAGTACCCGGTCAATCGCGTTGATCCTGTTCATCGAGACGCCGCTGGGCATCATCACCTTCCACCTCCCGCACGGCAGGGTATTTACGACGAAGGATGGTGCTTGGGAATACCCGGCGATTTGGGCCGCGGCGCTCCTCGCACTGGCACTGCTTGGCGACGGTAGTGCTTCGAACGCCGCTTGGCTCCGGGCTCGTCCGGCGGGGTCAACCGGATAGCGTTCCGTCGCAGGTGAGACTCAGGGCCGAGGCACTGCGGATTCCTACGGTCTCTGGCCGTGAGCAGACCGGAGTATCGCTACGGGAAAGTCCGCGATCTCCAGCCCAGCCCTCGCAGCCCGTTAAGCGTCCCGAGGCGTAGGTTTCTTTGCGGTTCGCGCAGGTAAACGCAGCCGCAGTGGGTGCACTTGTACGGGGGACTGCCGAGTGACAACGCGATGACTTCACGCGCGCTCTCGGAGATCGCCTCAAGCTCATCTTCTGTGAGCGGGCGCTGTCTGGTCGAGTGCCGCCCGCGACATTTCTCCGGGCATTCCCACAGCAGTCGCAACCGCCGCGCCTGCAAGGCACTCGGCCCCGCCCGTCGCGCTTTCGATCTCAGGAATCCCGAGAAGTGCATCCTTACTCTGATTTGAATTGCATTCGCTGCGTTGCAGAAGAACCGGGTAGCGACGCTGCGGCCACCCCCTCGCCGTCTCGCAATGCCCTTGTAGGTCCCATTCGACGTGAGAGCGAGGGAACTGCGCCGCTTGCCCATGTGCCCCTGATCAGCTCGGCGGCGTTGGCAGCAATGTTCCCCCACGCGGCCTCATGGTTCGTAGCATCGACGACGAGCAACGCCTCCTTACCGCACAGCGTCTGCGAGAGCTTCGCCTTCACCTCTGAGGGGTCAAGCGGTGTGATGACGTACCAGCAGCAGGGGAATACCTTGGCCGAAGAACCGATCTCTTCGAGCGCGGTTCCGAGCGGCGCGCAAGCCTTGTCGGACTCTGTTGAGTTGCAACAGACGAAGACGCTATTCCCGCTCTTGTAGGGCGTCGCCTGCTTCACCGCCTAACGACCTGGGTGGTGGTTGATTCAGAAAAACTACGAGGGCCGCTGATCTGCGTCAATACGTGCCGGCACCTACCGCTACGCTCACCCCAGAATAGTGCCCCGTCCAGGTGTGAGCGGACGGCATTAGGAGGAGAGCTCTTTATGTTGCAATGGGTTTCGCGCCCGTGTGACGAAAGCGTCGCCGCTCGGCGACGCTCGGCATGAGCTGTTCAACGGGCAGCTCCGCTGGCGCGCCCGGCGTCGCGCTGTTCGCCCTGCCGGTCACCGACTGCCGTCATGCGCCTGCGCGCGGCAGTGCTTATCACGCCAGTTTCCTCACGTACTCCGCGATCCTATGGTTGGTGAACATGCTCGGCCCTGCCCACGCGAGAAACGCGTACGGAGTGATTGCCACAAGTGGGAGAAGCCACATCTGGACTGATGAACATCTTCGAGCGTGTCTCGTCCCACTCAATGGCCGTGAGCTCATGGCCGCGGAAGAACTCCTGCAGTGCCTTCGCGTAGATATCAAATGGCGTGTAAGGGCGCGTGTGGCGTTCGATGGTCTCGATGACCGCATCGATCACCTCACTGGCTTCGTTCCAATGAGACTCGAACCATTCCTGCAGCTGTGCGACCTCACGGGCGCTCTGGACCTGGATGTTGAGCTCGATGTTCTTCGTAAGACCAGGCGCCGTGAAATTGCTGGATCCGACCAGAGCCTGGGCCCCGACGACTTCCAGCTTCGCGTGGGTGATGTACGCCTTCGCGTGGAACTTGTCCTTGTCGTAGACACGGCACTCAATCTTCCCGGACTGCAAGGCCTCGAGGATCGCCGGCACGCCGTGCAGGAAGGGGTTTGCACCCTTGTCGGCCTCGATGCTGCCGTCGAGGATCTGGAGCGCTCGCGACCGCACAGCATCAAGCAGCGCCTTGCGGGTGCGATGGGTCGTCTCTGCCCCAATCAGGATTCGGATCTTGTCGAGCGGCTGCCATTTCCCGTCGAGCGCCAGCAAGGCACCGATCTCGAAGTACCCCGTCGCGATGTCGAACGCCTTCGCGATGCCTGACCACTCCTCGAGATACCTAAGGCCGGTCCAGCCGGAGACGCTGTTGTCGACGATGAAGAGGTCGCGTCCCTTCGCTTCGACAGTCACGAGTTGCACCTCCTGCGGCTTGGCTCGGGGCAGTCGACGACGTGCTTGCACTCCGCCGCGTCCATCGTGCCGCGCAGTGCGTCAGCTGCGGCCCAGAGCTTGGCCTCGAAGCCGAGGTCTCCCTTGGTCTGGTCGGTTTGGGTCTTCTTGGCGGATCGTGCCACCTACCCCCCTGCTTCTTGTTGGCCCATGGATCGTTGCGCAGGTGGAGCCGGCGTTCAGGCGACAGATCCTGACCTACTAACCAGCTGGGCCGAGCGTCCCTGTCATTTATCTATTTCTCCGATAGCCCAAGGTTCCTAGCTTGGGGCGTGCCTGAGCGCGCACCTCAGGGCTAGGGAGAGGCTCATGCCCCCCGGTATGCCTCCCTTGGTCCTCATGGGGCCTCCCCTTGGGGCCGCTCAGCTGTGCTTGGCCAACGGCCCTTGCCACCATGCACGGTCTTGCGTTGGCTTACTCACTACTTGAGCGAGAGGTAGTCCGCGCCGCGCTGAATGCGGACAAGCGACTGCTCCGCTCGACGATGCACGACCTGATACCGCCCTCAGGGTGTGATTCGACTGCGCGAGGGTGTCCTACCGGCAAACGCCGGATTGGCGCCGACGTGAGAAGCTGGGTCGCGGACTGGAAGGGGTTGCGGTGCTTACAATGCGGTTGCCGGGCATTGCGTGCGAAGCAATCCCTAACGCGTAAGGGCTTGAGGTAGTTGGTGGCCAAGGGCGGAATCGAACCACCGACACAAGGATTTTCAGTCCTCTGCTCTACCAACTGAGCTACTTGGCCGGCCGGCGCGCCCCGAGAGCCG
>JBJKQC010000024.1:0-2973 GCA_046705745.1 Dehalococcoidia bacterium | reverse complement strand
CCCTTCGAGCTTGGGGCGTTCGCCCAAATGGTCAACGCCGTGCTTTTCTACTGGCTGTTCCACGACCTGCGCCCGCCGGAGGAGCAGCACGTGGAAGTGGTGCAGGTCGCCGAAGATGAGGTAGCGGACGTGTAAAGGGAAACTCCCGTCACTGGGTCGAGAATACGCCTTTCCGTCGTTCCGGTGGAGGCCGGAATCCAGGGACCTTCGCCTTGCAGGACGTTGTCCTGCCTGCAATAGGTGCCTGTTTTCACCGGTTCTGCTGGCGCCCGGCTTGCGGAGGCTGGCTAGATTGCTAGAAAGGTACCCCTATCAATCATTCCGATTCATGTGGCCTTCACAGCCGGGGTCGGTATGGACCGCGCTACGGCAACGATGTGTCTCGCACGCTTCTGGCGGCCTCAAGCTCTTCTGGGGAAAGGTCGGCGGGATTGACGCGGCGCACCAATGCCCAGTGCCCGCCCACAGGGCAGCGCTGGTACCGAACAGGCCCCAGCCTGACCGCTTTGAAGGACATGAGCGGCACCCATATCGTCTCGAAAAGATGTCCCTGAGAGCACCGAACTACCGTCCAGCCCCCATCGTTGGTGCTGCGGCTGGCCCCTCTTAGGACCAGCGCTATGATCGCCATGAGCAAGAGTGCGACACCGATGATCAGTCCTGGCTGCATCACCAAGTCCTTTGCGGAGAGCTCCGCCCCAGTCTATTCGCTCTGAGGCCGTCGGAGGACGAGTAAGCACACAAAAGCATCAGCCACGCCCCATCGACCAAAACCGGTCCTTTCGCAGTCCAACAGCCGTCAGTGGGCCAGGACCCACGCCGCTAGGTCGGAGACCACCTCGCCTGCCACGTGATTCGGGACGGTGTACTCAGAGGGCGTGCTCGGCCCGGTCCCGGCGAACAGCAAGTGGTCGAGGTTTGGGTACACCTTGAACGTCACGTTGCTCTTGCCCGCCAGGGCCTGCTCCCACGGCTGCAACTGGCTCGGCGGCACTTGGTAGTCCCGTCCTCCCTGTGTAAACAACATGGGAATGTTGAGGCTGGCGGCCGTCTTGAGCGGATCGTAGGTACGCAGGTCCAGCCAATAGGACGCGGGCACTCCCCCCGGCAGCTCGGAGGCGGGAGTCGATGGCGAGAGATCGGGCGATTCGGCCAGCGCCACCTGCTGCTTGATGGTGTCCAATTGCTGCTGTTCCTGCTCGGTCGGGGTCCCCTGCAAGGAGATGAGGTATTGCGTCTGGATGAGCAGGAGCTGCAGCAGCGAGCTGCTTGGTGCCTCCAGCATGGCGATGCCTGCCAGCTGGCCGGGTACCTGTGCGGCGATGCGCGGCGCCAGGTAGGCGCCCAGGCTATGTCCCACCAGGAACACGCGGCTCGGGTCTACCTTGGGAGTCGAGCGCAGCAACCCGATGGCCGCGACGGCATCGTCGGTCGTCTCCTGCTTCACGGTGATGTCCGGCAACTGCGCCATCTGCTGGCCGTACACGAGCGTGCGCTTGTCATACCGCAGCACGGCAATGCCCTGTGAGGCCAAGCCCCAGGCCAGGTCTTGGAAGGGCTTGTTCGGCCCGATGGTCTCATTGCGGTCCGCGGGTCCCGAGCCGGCTACCAGCACGACCGCTGGGAAGGGCCCCGTGCCTTTCGGCATGGTAAGCGTGCCCGGCAGCGTCCAGGGCGCCGAGCCGACCGTGACATCGCTCTCCGTGAATGATTGTGGGTTGACGTATGGGGCCGGCGTGGGGGTGAACGTCATCGTCACGGAGCCGCGGTGTAAGCCTGTCACCTTGCCTTCCGGGCTGACGGCGACGTTCAAGTCCACGACGGCGTAGGCGAAGGTCGCGGGTATGGTGACGTTCGCCTGAGGAGGCGGCGAAGCCAAGGTTGGACTGCCCAGGCTCTGGAAGGCGCCGTATTGCGCGACTAAGCTCCCGGCTATCTGGGCAAGGGCGGCCGCGGGCGCCGCTGCCGCCATGGTTGGGTCCTCCATCGCCTCGGCTGCGGCGTAGTCACCCTTCGCCATCGCCTGAAGAAACGACTGAGCAATGCCGATGGGGTCTGGACCGGCCATGGGCGTCGGAGTAGGTGATGGGGTGGGCGTGGCGGTGGGAGTCGGCGACGGGGTCGGCGTTGGCGTGCGCGAGGTGCACGCCGCGAGCAGGGGCAGCGCGAGCACTGAGGCGGCAAGGACGGCGAAAACCAAGAGACGGTTCATGGACAATTCCCTATTGACCAGAAATTCCGACAGCTATTGGTAGCAATTTTGCAAACAATAGCAGAACTGAGAACAGTGTGCTAGGCTTGCCATATGGCAAGCGCGGACCTTCTCCTGCACCCGGTGCGTCTTCGCATCGTCAAGGCGTTCCTCGGTGATCGGGCGCTCACGACGGCCCAGCTCGCTCAAGAGCTCGCAGACGTGCCCCCGGGCAGCCTTTACCGCCACGTTGCCCTGCTGACGAAGGCGGGGGTCCTCCAGGTGGTTGCCGAGCGGCGCGTCCGCGGCACCGTGGAGCGCACCTACACCCTGCGGGCCTTCGCCGCGCGCATACAGCCGGGAGAAGCCTCGGCCATGACTGTCGACGAGCACGCCCATGCCTTCATGGCCTACGTAGCAGGGCTGCTGGCGGATTTCGACCGTTACCTCGCCGCGGGTCCTCCGGACCCCGCTCGAGACGGCGCCGACTATCGTGTGGCTGCGATGTGGCTCACGGACACTGAGTTTGGAGACTTCCTACGGGAATTCGCGGCTATTGCACAGCCCCGGCTCGCCAATGGCCCGGGCAAGGGCCGCAAGCGCCGCATGCTGTACACCGTCCTGCTGCCCGGGCCCGAGCAGGCGGCCGGTGACGGTGGCGCGGGGCGGACGGCACAACGGAGGCGGTCTCCAAAGGAGAGGGATTCCCATGCATGAGCAAGAGGTCCGGTTCAGGTCAGGCGCATTGGAGCTTGCCGGCACGATGGCGTTTCCAGACTCGG
>JBJKQC010000023.1:0-12214 GCA_046705745.1 Dehalococcoidia bacterium | reverse complement strand
GGACTACGGCCGCTATGCAGGTGCCCTTGTCGCCGACGTCCGCGCGGAAGACCCAGAGCTGTTTCGCCGCTGGCGGGAGGCCCCGCACACCGTGCACTTCGAAGGCGGGGACCGCCTGTCAGACCTGCGTGCGCGGGTCCAGCGGTTCATCCAGCAGATGGCCATTGAGCATCCGGACGGGAGCGTCCTAGCCGCCACTCATGACTCGCCTGTGCGCATGGCCGCCTCGCTCGCCATTGGACTCGACGATTCCCACCACAACGACGCCTGTTTGATCACACCTTTGGCGTCTATGACCGTGGTCGGCGTCAACCAGAATGAGCTCGAGCTTCTGGCGCACAACGACGTTGCCCATCTGAGAGGGCTCGATGGCCGCGCCTAAGCGTGGTGCCACCCGCCGAGCCAAGGTCCTGCGCCCGAGAAGCGTGCGGGGCATCAAGCTCTACACTTCTGAAGAAGTCTATGATCTGCTGGCGAGGCATTTCGGCCCCATCGAATGGCAGCGGCGCTTGGATGGCACGTCCGAGCTCATCTGGACCATCCTCTCCCAGCATACGTCAGACCTGAATGCCGGCCGCGCCTTCCAGTCGCTGGTGGCGCGCTATCCGGCCTGGCAGGCCGTCGTCGACGCTTCCACCGCTGAGCTGGCGGACACCATCCGCCACGGTGGCCTCGCCCAGCAGAAGACGCCGCGCATCCAGCAGGTGCTGCGCACCATCCATGAGAAGACCGGAGACTATGCAATCGAGTTCCTGCGGGAGATGCCCATGGCGGAGGCCAAGGCATGGCTCCAGGCGCTCCCCGGCGTCGGGCCAAAGACCGCAGGCGTCGTGCTTTCCTTCGCCATTGGCATGCCCGCCATGGCGGTCGATACGCACATCCACCGGGTCGCGCGGCGTCTCGGCCTGATCGGCCCCAAGGTCACCGCTGATGAAGCCCACGACCTCCTCGAGCGCTCCATCGCCCCGGAACGAGTCTGGTCGTTCCACGTTTACCTCATCACCCACGGCCGCCAGGTCTGCAAAGCGCAGCGGCCGCTGTGCCATCAGTGTGTACTGGCCGAGCGCTGCCCGGCGCGACCGCTCTTTACGGAGGCGAGCGCCATTCCCTTGGCGGTCGCCGATGACAAAAAGCCCAAGCTGGACTTCAAACCGCTGTGAGCGTCCGGCGCCTGCTCGTCCCCACCATCGAGCTGCACCAATCGACGCTGGCATTGCTGGCGGTGCTCTGTGAAGAGCATGGCATTGTTCCCGTGCCGTCGCTGGAGTGGTCGGCCCGAATGCGCCGGGTGCTGGGGCGCGCGTACATCCGGGAAAACTTCATCCGGCTGTCCGTTTGGCTGGACGATGCCCAGGCACATGAGACGCTCCGCCATGAGCTTGCCCATATCGCCGTGGGTCACGGCAAGCGTGAGCCGCCCCACGGGCCACGCTGGAAGGAGTGGGCCGTCCGCCTCGGCGCCAACCCTCGTGCCACCTCCCACGTAGGCCCACTCAACGCCCCCGAGCGTCCCGACCACCGCTGCTACTGGGGACTGGAATGCCCTGGTTGCGGCTTCCGTCTGCTGCGCATCCGTGTTCTGCCTGGCCTCTACCATCGCGCGTGCGGCCCTCGGCACGGAATCATGCGTCGCGTGGTCCGAGGGGGCTTGCAGGAGTTGCGGGTTTGGGCAGGAGACGCACCAGCCGAGTAGACTCGCTCAATCAACGGGTGAGGGACTTTGATGCCTTATGACCTCGTCATTACGGGCGGACGCGTTATAGATCCCGGCCGCGGCGTGGACAAGCCTATGGATGTCGCCGTCAGCGGTGCGCGCATCGCCAAGCTGGCTGAGCGCATTGACACTTCGGAAGCCACACGCTCCATTGACGCCCGCGGCAAGCTGGTGGTGCCCGGCCTGATTGACGTTCACGCCCATATCTACCATATGGGCATCGAGAATGGGCTGGACCCAGACCTGGCCGGCGTCCGCTCCGGCGTCACCACCATCGTCGACGGTGGCAGCGCCGGCAGCGCCAACTACGACGGCTTCCACCATCATGTCATTTCCAAGGCCCACACGCGGGTGCTCACCAACCTCCACATTGCCCGCACCGGCCTCGCCTTCATCCCCGAGGCCCGCGATGCCAGCGACGTTGACTTGGACGCCACCATAGCAACCGTGTCCCGGTACCCCGGCGAGATCATCGGCGTGAAGGTGCGGGCCTGCGGGCCCGCCGTTACCGCCATGGGCATCGACTATATCAAGCTGGCTCTGACCGCTGCGCGGGAGTCCGGAGTCCGCGTTATGGTCCACATCGGTGACCCGCTCGAGCGCTCGGAGGCCAACGCCCACATCACCAAGGACCTCATCCCCCTCCTAGAGCCCAGCGATATCCTCACGCATCTTTACACAGGCATGCCGGGCAAGGCGCTGGATGCCTCCAACCGAGTGTTGCCGGAGCTGAAAGAGGCCCGCGATCGAGGCGTTGCCTTCGATCCCGCCCATGGCCGGTACAACCTGAGCTTTGAGGTCGCCAAGCGCATGCTGGACCAGGGTATTGCGCCGGTTAGCATCAGCACCGACATCACCAGCGGCGGCCGCCTTGGCCCTGTCAAGTCCATGACGCACACCATGAGCAAGTTCCTGGCCTTGGGCTTTTCGCTGACGGATGTCATCCGGATGAGCACCTACAACCCTGCGGGACTTATTGGTCAACAAGCGGACCTGGGTACCATGGCCGAGGGCTCCACGGCGGACATCACCGTGCTGGAAGAGGTCACCGGCAAGTGGACCTTTGCCGACGCAAGCGGGCAGACCATATCCGGGGACAAAGCCCTGCGCCCTGTGCTCACTTTCAAGGGCGGAGAGCAGTACTCCGTGGACTACGGCCCGTTCCCCTGGGGCTGGCTGCCCAACGTCGTGGAATAAGGCGGTACATGGCATACGGGCTTGCACGGGTGTGATCCGCCGACCTGCCTGATAACGTATTGCGCATGGGATCACCGTCCGACGAAGAGTTGCTTCATCGGATTGCTGCCGGCGATACAGGCGCTTTCGAGCTTCTGTACGACCGGTATGCCAGGTCGGCCTATTCTCTGGCGTTCCGCGTGCTGGGTGATGGCAAGGCCGCAGAAGACGTCGTCCAGGATGCGTTCCTTCGTGTTTGGCGGATGGCAGGCACTTTCGATTCGCGCCGTGGCTTGGCCCGCTCTTGGCTCCTGGGCACGGTCCACCATCGCGCGGTCGATTTCTACCGGAAGGCTCGTGGCAGGCCCGTGGTCGACTTGGACGCCGCCGAGTGGCATGTTGCGGAGGCAGATGACCTGTGGGACACGGTGATTGCCGACATTGATGGCGCGGTGCTCCGCGCTGCTCTGGCCCAGCTTCCTCCCGAGCAGCGTGAGGCCATCGAGCTTGCCTACTTCGGCGGTTTCAGCCACACCGAAATCGCGGAGCGATGTCGGCTGCCTTTGGGCACAGTGAAAAGCAGGATTCGTATCGGCATGGATAAGTTACGGCAAAGCCTGAAGGGTTGGAGGGCGGAGCCCAAGCATGGACCTTAAGGAAGGCCACGAAGAGTTGCAGGCCCTTGCAGCGGGGTACGTGCTGGGCGTCCTCGAGCCGGACGAGGCCGCCGCTTTTGCCCGCCACTTGGCGTCGTGCTCCGACTGCCTCAAGCTGGTCGCGGAGCTCCGCGGCATTGTGGACGTTTTGCCCCTTGCAGTGGAGCAGGTGGAGCCACCCCCCTCGCTCCGCGCCAGGGTCCTCGAAGCGGTGCGCACGGAAGCGAAGCAAAATGGGACGGCGGCTGCTCTGCCAGCCCGGGCACGCCGTGGCCTGTTGTCTGGCATCTTGGCGCGCCCCATGGCATGGGCCGCCGCTGTCGTCCTTCTACTGGCCGCCTTAGGTGCGACTACCGGTTGGGCATTCGCCATGCGTGGCAGCCTGGATAGCAGTCAAGCGAGGGTTTCCAGCCTCTATGACGCCATGACGGTCCTGGCCCAGGCCGACCGGCGCTGGCAGATTTCTGGGTCCAGCATTGATCCCAGCGCGCATGGAGTGCTTGCCTACTCCAGCCAGCAGCACGCCGCTATGCTCATCATGTGGGGGCTGCCGCAGGCGACGGGCGCTCGCACCTATAACGCATGGACTGTGGCGAACGGCACCCGTCAGGGGATGGGACAGATGCACCAGGTCGATGATGGCATCTGGGCTCTCATGCCTGGCGATGTCACGACCAAGGACGGCGTTGGCATCACGCTGCGTGATCCGACCGCGCCGCCTGGTCAGCAGTCGATAGATGTCGTCAACCTCCACCTCTCCCAGCCATAGAGAGGATTTCCACCCCGCTGTCATTGCTCGTGGCAAGGGCATCGGTTGCGTTACCCTCGCAGCGAGCGTGCGGTAGACGCAAGCCGGCCCAGCCCGATTCTCCCCAGCCCGATTCTCTAGGAGGCCCAAGAGCGCAGCCAGCATCCTTGGCATGAAGCGAGATTGCCCGTATCATGGTTCTGCGGCGATAGGCCGTAGAAAGGGGGTGATCCAGTAGTGCATACATCATTACCTAGCACTGCTGCTCACCCGCTGCCCATCGCGTAGGAGCTGGCCTCTGGTCGATACCGGCTACTTGCGATGACCTCGCGGGACCTCGCGTTGGGTCCTGATGGGTGCGCAGCAGGGTGCGTCCCGGCCGCAGTCCGGGATTACGGTAGGGGCGCCTCGGCCTTCATGGGCCGGGGCGCTTTCCGTTTAGGGCGTATATTCTTGTCACGGACCCAGGAAGTGGAGATAACCATGCCCGACACCTTCCGCTATGACCCAGAAGCCCGCTACGAAGTCACCGTCTCCGACGTCGAGTACCGCCGCGATGACGACAAGGTCTGGCTTGCCCGCGTGTTCACCCCGCAGGCTCCAGGCCCATTCCCCGTGCTGCTGGACATCCATGGTGGCGCCTGGAACACCCAGGACCGCAAATCGGATGAGCCCCTGAACCTGGCGCTCGCCGCCAGTGGACTGCTCGTCGTCGCCCCGGACTTTCGGCTTGCCCCCGAACACCCATATCCTGCCCAGATCGTCGACGTCCACTATTGCATTCGGTGGGTCAAGGCTCACGCCAGTGAGCTCGGTGGCACTCCCGCTGGCCTCGGCGTGCTGGGCACTTCTAGCGGCGGCCACACGGCGCTCCTCATCGCCATGCGCCCGGAAGACCCTCGCTATGCCGCCCTCCCGCTCCCGGAAGCGCCGGACGCGGATGCCCGCCCGGCCTATGTCGTATCCAATTCCGCCGTCATCGATCCGTACGCCCGCTATATGTATGCCAAGGGCTCGGGGATCGAGCGATTGGCCACGTCCACGGAGGCGTACTTCCTGAACGAAGCGGCCATGCACGAGGGCAATCCTCAGGAAATCTTGGACCGCGAAGAGCAGGTCGAGCTTCCGCCCGTCCTTGTCATCCACAGCACGGCCGACAAGAACGTTCCCGATGAGATACCTGAGCGCTTCGTCACCTCATATCGCGCTGCCGGCGGACACGTGCATTTCGACGTGACCCCTGGAATGCACCACGTTTTCATCCGGGACCCCAGCCCACAGGCAGAGCGCGCACGGGGCATCCTCAAGCAGTTCATCGCCGAGCAGCTGATGGCGGCTACGGCCCCTCAGTCTCCGCTGCGGTAGAATTTCCTTGTTGCTCACTAATACTCCAGAGGCTTGAAGATGTCCGTCAAAATCGGCGCCAGTGGCGCATCGGTAATGGCACGACAGGGGCGGGACACGTTCCTGCGGTACCTCGACACGCTGGAGGAGCAGGGTTGGGATTCCCTCTGGTTCTCGGACCGCATCGTCGGCGGCGCATGGCGTATGGACCCTATCGCCGGAATGGCCATGGTCGCCGCGCGTACTGAGAAGCTGAAGTTCGGCACTGGGGTCCTCCTCATGTCCATGCGCAACCCCGTGCTCACGGCCAGGGAGCTGGCCACTGTCGACCTGCTCTCGAACGGCCGCTTGGTCGTCGGGGTCGGCGTCGGCCAGGAGTCGCCTTTGGAGTACGAGGCCATGGGCGTGCGCAAGCGCGACCGTGGCAAGCGGCTGGACGAGGCCATCGTACTGATGCGCCGGCTCTGGACCGAGGACAAGCTCACTTATGAAAGCGAGTTCCTGAAGATCAATGACGCCGGCATCGGCATCAAGCCCAAGAACCCGAACATCCCCATCTGGATAGGCAGCCGATCGGAGCCTGGGCTTCGCCGCACTGGCCGGCTGGCCGACGGCTGGCTGCCGACTCAGCTCACGCCTGAGGAGGTAGCCCAAGGCATCGCCAAGATCCAGGCCGCCGCCAGTGAAGCGGGTCGCGAGATCCCCGATGACCACTTCGGCCTTCAAGTGAGCACCTACCTTGTGGAACGGGGAGAAGTGCCGTCGTACGTCAAGGAGAACAGCCTCTTGCGTCGGCGGGTGGATGTCCCGCCCGAAGCAATCAACCTCATCGGTACTCCAGACCAGGTCATGTCCAAGATCCGCGAGTTCATCGACGCCGGCGCCACCAAGTTCGTGTTCAATCCCGTCTGTGGCCCGGACGAGATGTGGGACCAGCTCCGCCTCCAGGCCGAGCACATCGTCCAGCCATTCCACCAGAAGCTGGTGCCGTTGGGCTGAGGCTTATCCGCGTCGGTCGCCTGCCCGACAGCCCGTCCATGTTCGATAGCCTCTTGCCGAGACGGCGATACGCGTGCGTTGTGCGGGCGGCTCGCAAAATGCGACAATGGCCTGACCTAGTCCACTTGGATATCCTCTGTCCGGGCCTGAGGCAAAAACAACGGAATGAAAGTCGGCATCATCAACGTCACCGGCTATGCCGGCATCGAGCTCACCCGTATCCTTTGGAAGCACCCGGAGGCTGAGCTGGTCAGCGTCACCGGCCGCAGCGCCGCTGGCCAGGAGTTGGAGGACGTCCTCCCACACCTCTACCGGAACAACCTGACCATCGAGGAAGAGATCACCAAGAGCGTGGACATCGTCTTCTCCGCGCTCCCCCAGGTCGCCAGCGCCGAGGCGTGCCTGCCCTTCGTCCGCAGCGGCGTGAAGGTCATCGACATCAGCGCCGACTTCCGCCTTCACGACCCAGAGGAGTACCGGCAATGGTATGGCAAGGAGCATCCCGCGCCTGACTTGCTGGAGACTTCCGTCTATGGCCTGACGGAGTTGGACCGCGAGGGCATTGGGGCCGCTTCCCTCATCGCCAACCCAGGCTGCTACCCCACCGCTGCGCTGCTGGCCCTGGCGCCCGTCGTCGAGGCGGGGCTTATCCAAGAGCAGGTCATCATCGACGCCAAGTCCGGCGTGTCCGGAGCGGGCAGAGGCCTCAGCCTGACCACGCACTTTTCCGAGGTCAACGAGAACGTCTTCCCGTACGGCGTGGATGGCCACCGGCACCTGCCGGAGATCACCCAGGAGCTTCGGCGGCTGCGGCCTGGCTATCAGCCCAAGGTTATTTTCATGCCGCACCTCATCCCCATGACACGCGGTATACTGGACACGGCGTACGCGGACTTCGTGGACGGCGCCTTCCCGAACGTGGAGGCGGCGCGCAAGGGAGTGCGTGAGCTGTACGAAGACTTCTACGCCGGTGCGCCCTTCGTGAGGGTAACGACGGCGCCACCGCAGACCAAGCAGACGTGGGGCAACAACGACTGCCTCGTCTACCCGACGGTCGACAGGCGGACGGGACGGCTGGTAGTCTTCGCCGCCTTGGACAACCTGGTAAAAGGCGCCGCGGGCCAGGCGGTCCAGAACATGAACCTCATGTTCGGCCTGCCCGAGACCGCCGGTCTGGAGCAGATCGCCATCTACCCATAGTGGTAAACCCGTTCTTCCTGAGCTTGTCATAAGGACTTGCGGGTTTCTACGTCATCGCCACAGTGCCCCCATCGTCTAGCGGCCTAGGACATCGCCCTTTCAAGGCGGAGATCAGGGGTTCGAATCCCCTTGGGGGCACCAGCTAAAGCCTTTCATCTCTCCGCCTGTCTATCCACGCTCTTTTCCTTAGGATTCACCAGCAGTCGCCTCAGGCGCGTTCCGGTTCGAGACAGGCATCATCTGGAAAGTGCTGGATCAACCCCCGTGGCTCTTGAGCCAAGCCCGGTAGTTGTAGAGCTAAGGCTGTTGGACCGATCGGTTTTCTTGGTCGGTAACAGCTAGGAGCGGTTGGGGCTGCGCTAAGGGCCTGACCGCGGGCTGCACGCCTCCCAGCACTAAGCGCCGGTCAAACGGCTGGATAGGGATATTGTGCCGCTGTCCCCTTCGTCGCTCTGCTACACGACGAGGGGGACGGTGGCTGCTTTCGCGCTGGTCGCGCTGCCTCAAGTGATTAATGCTCTGTGCTCCTTGGATGACCAAGGTGGAACGCCACCATCGCGATGAGGACCTTAGGCCTAGGAGGAGAGCGGTCCGGCGACGAGGTAGGTGAGCCACCACCCTAAGGTGCTTTCAGCCCACACCTCGTAAGAGGACGTTTGGGCGGTACTTCTACGCAGCATGTTTGCTCGTGCAAGTAACACTAGTCAGGACAAATATATCCTGAATCCGGTAAGAACAGCTTATGAAATCTACCGATTAGCGCAACACAGGCTCGCATGCGTTGACCTCTCGACGCAAAATGCGTGACCCCCGCGAAATCCACGCAAGGCCGATCACCGTATACCTGAGTAACTGCGGTGAGGGGGCGGCGAGAGGGGGGTCCATCAGGATGTCACGAATCGGGCGGTGATGACAGAGCCGGCCGGGCGTTAGCAGAAGCCCAAAGTGGGTGAAAACAGAGGGAGCGTGGACCTCCAGGCGGGTCCCACCCCTCTGGCTGCTCTGCCGTGGAGAAACGCTGACGTGCCGACAACACGGGCCGTTTCTCGAAGGCGGGGAATCAACAACATAGGGGGTAGTAATGCACGTACTGGCCGGGAAACTGTCGCGGGTCTTGGTAACAGGGCTCGTTGGGATACTCGCGGTCGCTGGGCTGACCGCGTGCGGTGGTAGCGCGTCGCCAACGGCGACGCCCACACCGAGTGCGGCGGCGCCGACGGCGACAGCGACTTCGTCAGGCGGGGGCTCGGCGCCGACGGCGACGCCCACATCGGCGCAACCGTCAGCGACACCGTCCTCGTCCTTCGACGCGGCGGCGTACTTCAAGGGGAAGACCATCACCATCGTGGTGCCCTACGGCGCCGGCGGTGGCACGGACATCATTGCGCGGGCCCTGGCGGCCCAGTGGCCCAAGTTTATTCCAGGTAACCCGAGTGTCGTGGTGCAGAACAAGACTCCCGCGACTGCAGGGCTCAACTACGTCTGGGCGGCCAAGCCCGACGGTTTGACCATCGGCACCATGTCCGCGACGAACTGGTTCCAGCAGCAATATCTGCAGGGCGCGAACTACAAAGCCAGCGGCTGGAACGTCATTGGAGCTATGTCCAGCGCCGACTTCGCCATTCTTGGCCGCCATTTTGGCGACTCGAATGACTTGTCCTACACGACGCTGGCTGAAGCCGAGCACGGCACGAAAGGCCCCATCAAGCAGGGAACGGCGGACCTGGCTCCAGGCGAGCTGCAGGCGAATGATATTTCCCTGATGTGGTTGGCGGACCAGCTGGACTTGCCGTTGCAGTACTACGGGATCACCAAGTTCAACTCCTCTTCGGAGGCCTTGGTGGACTTTCAGGAAGGTAACGTCAACATTCTGACGCGGAACGGCGGCGGCGGCTGGGCCGGACTACCGACGACGCGGCCGGGCTGGGAGAAGGACGGGAAAGTGGTCCAGTTCGTGAGCATGACACACCCGGGCACGGTGCCCACGGCATCGCCGGAGGGTGGGCCGTGGACAGCGAAGAACGTGGTGGACTACCTGAGCCCAAGCCAGCAGCAGACGTGGTTGGGTCTGATGGCCTATCCGACCTTCGACAAGCCGTACGTGCTCCCGCCGAACACGCCGGCCGGCGTTGTGAAGGCCTTGCAGGACTCCTTCTGGGCGATGACGCAGGACCCAACGGCGGCCGCGGCGATCCAGAAGGCGATGGGCGGCATCCCGTTCCACCCGACGCAGGGCGCGGCGGACACGGCGGAAACTCAAAAGGATGCGCCGCTCTATGACGCGACCTATCCGAAGATTGCGACGATGGCCCAGCAACAGGCGTGGATCACCAAGTACGGGAAGTAGAACACAGGGGGCGCCCCGGCCAGCCGGGGCGCCCCTACCTCTCTGTGGGGCGCGATGGCAGGCACCGGCCATTGGTCCGACTGCTGTATGGCGGGCTAAATGGACAGCCAAATGGCCGAAGCCGCGCTAAATAGCGGCATAGAGGCTATGACGATTGCTACAAGGTGAAGGGCTGCAGTCCTCACCTGCCGGTGGGCACCTGGATTGGGCTTGGCCGCTCGGGTCCACGTACGCCTGAAATGCCGCCAAGCTTTCAGGTGTTGCCCCGGCGGTGGGGTGTGGGGCACACGTTCGCCCTGCTAGGACGGCGGTTGAGGACTGCTTCAGTGTCAGCGAAAAGCGGTGCCGAGGATGCGGGGTTTCAGAGGGACGGTGCATGACGGCGTACCGTGCGTTTGAATATGGCGTCCGTATCACCGAATGGCCCCAAGAGGCCACCGACCAACTCCGGCGCAAAGGGGCCTATTGGAACCGCCTCGTGGAACTGGAGCAGGCGTTCCGTGGACGAATTGACGAGGCGGTCGAGCCCTATCTGCACGGTGAGACCGAGGAGGAAAAACGCCGGTCGCGCCGGGCCGCCCTAGGTCGCGAGGATGTGAAGCAGGCCATACGCCAGGCGGCCGAAGAGCACAATGCCCAGTGGCGCCAGTCGCGCAAGGCTAGCGGGCTGTACTGGGGTAACTACCTGGATGTCGAAGCGGCCTATCGGCGGGCCCGGCAATCACGGCCACGGGGCCTCCGGTTTCATCACGCGCGGGACGAAGGTTCACTGTCCATCTGGTTTCTGAAAGGGTTGCCGGTCCAGGATGTCTGGGGCGGCAACCCTTTCTTGGCTATTGGTCCTGTACCGACGCAGGCCTGGAGCTCCTCCAAGCGCGCGGAGCGCCGCCGTTTGTGCCGTACGACCTTCCGCTTCCGCATCGGCACGAGCGGCAATCACCAGCCGATGTACCTCTCTGGGACCGTCGTCTTGCACCGACCGCCTCCCTCTGAAGGGACCATTCGTATAGCATCGCTCGCCCGCGTCCGTATCGCCGACGCAGTGCGGTACCGTCTCGTCCTCACTGTGGCGAGCCAGGTGGCGACTAGGACGGACCGGGAAACGGTGACTGGGGTAGACCTCGGCTGGCGCAAGATGCCCGAGGGCCTGCGGGTAGCCGTCGCGGTGGACCAGGCCGGTGTTCGCCACGACCTGGTGCTGCCGCCGCAGCTGCTCATGGCCTTCGACCAACTGCGCGGACTGCAGGCCGTCCGGGACCGGGCGTTTAACGAGGCGCGCGACGCTCTGGCAAACTGGCGGGACCAACAGGCCGATGTGCCCCATTGGTTCAGGGACGAGACGGCGAGGCTGAGGCAATGGAGAAGTGCCCCGCGTTTGCGTGAGTTGTTGGAGCGGTGGGCTGACCGGCACTGGCCGGGGGACGACGCTGGCTATCGCCTGCTGTGGGCCTGGTTCCATGGGGATGGCGAGGGTTGGCATGGAGACCGGCATCTGTGGCGGTGGCAGGCGCATCAGCGCGACCAGGCGCGAGCACACCGTCGAGAGCTATACCGCCGCTTTGCCGCCCAGATCGCTCGGTCGTGCGGCATGCTCGTTCTGGAGCATTTTGACATCCGCAGCGTCATGGGCAAGGGTGAGCTGAGCGAGGTGGCGCGGATGCGGGCCATCGCCAGCGCCGGTGAGCTGCGCTCCATCCTGGAGCATACGGCCGAGAGGGAGGGAGTGCCGGTGGTCTTCGTCTCTTCCATTGATACCACCCGGACCTGCCACTGCTGCGGAGCGGCGCAGGAGGACTTCGGTCCCCTCAAGGAGATGAGACATCGGTGCTGGAGTTGCGGCAACGAGTGGGACCAGGACGAGAACGCTGCCCACAACCTCATCCAGGCGGCGCTCGATGGCGGTGCGAAGCGCCAGTCGGGAGCAGGCCCGCGGCAGATGGGCCTCGGGGTGGGAGACCGGACAGGTGTGCGAGGAGGCGGGTAATGATGGTCTAGGCGGCGAAGCGCTGAGCGTCATGCCAGCGTCGCAC
>JBJKQC010000022.1:0-8600 GCA_046705745.1 Dehalococcoidia bacterium | reverse complement strand
GTGAAACGGATTGCGAATGTACGGATTGCGCAATTAGGTCGTGGTCCCGTGAGAGGCCAAGTATACAAGAAGGGCGCCCCTCGCCTCCTCAAAACCCCTTGCCTAACTCCTTGAGGCTAGCGAAGCCGTTGCGAGCCACAACGATATGGTCCAACACCTCGATGTCCATGAGCTTCCCAGCCTTCACCAGTTCTCGCGTCACCGCCACGTCCTCGTTGCTCGGCGCTGGATCGCCGGACGGGTGGTTGTGTACGAGGATGACGCTGGGGCAGTTTCTGCGCACCGCTTCTCGGAAGACCTCCGCCGTCCGGATGGTCGTGGAATTCACACTCCCTACGAACACGTCAGGCGATGCCATGACCTCGTTCTTGGTGTTCAACACCAGCACTCGAAAGTGTTCCTGGTCCAGGAATTCCATCTCTGCTTTCACCAGATTGGCCACGTCCAGTGGGGAAGAGATGGCTGTCCTGCCCGGCCCTCGCGCCGCGGCCAAACGCTTGCCCAGCTCAATAGCCGCCTGGAGCTGCGCGGCCTTGGCATCGCCGAAGCCATGGACCGCGCACAGCTCCGCGTGGGTCGCTTTGGCGAGCCCATCCAGGCCCTCAAATTGCGAGAGCAGCCGTGTCGACAGGTCCAGCACGTTTTCGGTGGGCGTGCCGGTGCGCAGGAGAATAGCCAGCAACTCCGCGTTGCTCAGATATGCTGCACCGGCATCACGCAGCCGCTCACGGGGACGTTCTCCCAATGGCAGGTCAGGGATCATCGGGCGCTAGGCACCATCACGGATGAAGCGCTTTTCTGGGACTAGCTGAGAAGTGGTTCTGTGAATCATGCGGAAATATTAAGCGAACTGCCCGCTTGCGCCAGTGGCTGCTGTCACAATCTGCAGCACCCTACCCTGGTCTACAATGGGCGACGCTGCTACAGAAGAGGTGACTATGTCCGATATTTCGTTGTTCGACGCAATCCACGCTCAACGCGCCATTCGCCGGTTCCGGCCAGACCCCATCCCCCAAGAAACCATTGAGCGGATTCTGGAGGCCGCCATTCACGCGCCCTCCGGCAGCAATGCTCAGAGCTGGTCTTTTGTCGTCGTGCGGGAGCAGGCTACCAAGGACCTACTGGGGGTCTGGTACCGGGAGTACTGGGAAGATGTGTACAGCAAGAGCCGATCGGCGACCTCAGGCCCGCTATGGGAGTCCGCCAAGTACTTGGCTTACCACTTCGCCGAATCCCCGGCGGTCGTTATCCCTTGCATCAAGGGCACACCCGACGACAAGATGACCAAAGGCGCGTCGATTTACCCAGCCGTGCAAAATATGATGCTCGCCGCGCTGGCCTTGGGTATCGGCAGCGTCATCACGACGTTTCTGCAGCACCATGAGGACGACGTGAAGGCAGCGCTGGGCATACCAGACGGCGTGCGCATGGCATGCGCGGTGCCCATGGGCTATCCGGCTTCCGGAGAACACTTCGGCGGCGCCCGCCGGAAGCCGTTGAGCGAAGCTGTCCACTACGAGCGCTGGGGCGCGGGTTGGCCACAAAGGCACGGGACGTGAGCCGGCTAGGAGGAGTAGAAATGGCGGCAGCGGCGAGGATACGAGCTATTGATGGTGACGGCCATGTCCGTGAGACCGGACCGAACGCCACCATCCATGAATACCTGGAGCAGCCCTACCGTGACTACGCCGGCAAGCCGATCGCCGGTCTCCTGCCCGGCCTGGTGCCAACGGACGGTTGGTTTCGCCTCCTTGGAGGGCGCCTCGGGCCGGGGCCGGGCAATACCGTCGAGGACTGGGTCTCTAAGATGGATGAAGCCGGCATGGACATCGCCGTCCTCTACCCTACCTTGGGCCTGTTCGCCGGCTTCATCCGCGACCCTGACTATAAGGTGGCCTTCTGCAGAGCGTGGAATTCCTGGGTGGTGGATACCATGTGCAGGCCAGCCGAGGAACGACTCAAAGCCGTGGCGCTCCTGCCGCCGCAAGATACGGAGGAAGCGGCAAAGGAGCTGCGACGGGCGAAGGGTCTGGGCTTGGTGGGCTGCATGCTCCCGGCTGACGGCGGGCACCTGCTAGGACACCGCCAGTTCCATCCCGTTTATCAAGCAGCCTCGGAGGAAGGACTGCCTCTGGCCGTGCACGCTTCTGGGTCCCATCTCCACGCGACGGGTCTGGAAGATTTTCCCAAGTTCATCCAGACCCACACCCTGTCACACCCCAGCGGCATCATGCGCCAGTTCACCAGCCTCATGTTCGATGGCGCCTTTGACCTATTTCCCTCCGTGCGGTTCGCGTTCCTGGAGGCTGGCGTGAGCTGGTGCCCTGGATGCTGGACCGCATGGACGAGGAGTATGAGCTCCGGGGGGAGTCCGAGGCCCCGCTGCTTCGCCGCAAGCCTTCCGAGCATGTCCGGTCCGGCGAGAATATCTTCTTTAGCTGTGAGGTGGGCGAGAGCATGCTTCGTCCCGCTCTGGAGTGGCTCGGGCGGGATATCGTCATGTTCGCCAGTGACTACCCACACTGGGACAGTGAGTTCCCACACTCCCTGCGCCGTTTGGAGCAGCGGGAGGATTTGACTGGAGATCAGCTTGCGGGCCTGCTCCGCAAGGCCAGCGAACGCTTCTACGGCTTCGGCACGCCGTGATGCCCAATCAGCTCACACGAGAAAAGGGACAGCCTCGTTGTCCACTACCAATTCTCTGAGAAGGTGACGCGGCTGGTGCTCCGACCGTTCGAGAGACCCTTCGACAGGGTCAGGGCGAACGGGCGCGGCACCCCCAATACGGCAATTCAGAGAGAAATGGTATCAGAGTCTAAGTCTGTCCCTTTTCTCGGTCCGCTTGGAACCGAGCGACTACTTGACCTCGACGGCCGCGCCAGCCTCTTCCAGTTTCTTCCTGGCCGCCGCAGCGTCGTCCTTGCTCACGTTCTCTTTCACGGGCTTGGGAGCGGACTCCACCAGGTCCTTGGCCTCGCGCAGGCCAAGGTTGGTCAACTCACGCACAGCCTTGATCACGTTGATCTTATTGGCGCCCGCCTCCTTCAGGACGACGGTGAACTCCGTCTGCTCCTCGACTGCCTCAGCAGCCGCGCCGTTACCCGACGCCGGCGCCGCCGCTACGGCCACAGGCGCGGCGGCGCTCACACCAAACTCCTCTTCAAGTGCTTTCACCAACTCGGACAGTTCCAGCACTGACATGCCCTTGATGGCCTCAAGCAACTCTTCCTTCGACATCTCTTGCCCTCCTGTTCTTCAAACGGCCACTAATAGTCATGACTTCGACAGAAACGGCGACACGATCTACGCCGCTATCCACCACTTCCCTATGCCGGCACCCCCGCGGCCTCGCCCGGGCCGCCCAGTTGTTCGGCCCTACGCTGGAGCACGATTGCCAGACCACGGACAGGGCCGCTGAGCACGTTGACGAGACCACTGATAGGAGCGTTCATTTGGCCTAGCAACTTGGCGACCAATTCGTTCTTGGGCGGCAAGCTGGCAAGGGCCGCTACCTGGCTTTCGAGCAGGAGCCTCCCTTCCATGACGCCCTTTCGGACCACCAGTCGCGAGCGCGACTCCTTCACGTAACCGTCTAGCGCTTTCGCCGCGGCCACAGGGTCCCCGTATCCGACCACCAGGCCTGTCGCGCCTTCCAGGATATCCTGTACCCGGTCCGTACCGGCCACCTGCGCCGCGATGGCCGCCAGGCGGTTCTTCACCACCCGGTACTCTACGTCGTGCTCGCGCAGGCGCTTGCGTAGCGCCGTGACCTCGTTGACCGTCAGCCCGGAAAAGTCGGTCGCAATCACCATCGTGGACCGTGCCAGCCGCTCCGAGAGCTCGGCCACGTCCTTGACCTTCGCCTCATTGGGCATGTAGTCACCTCTGCCGCATAAAATCAGCCCGCATCCGAAGACGCGGGCTGCATGGTTAGTCCCTACAGTGGAGCATTACCAAGCGCCTCGGCGGGCTGGCGTATTAACCCTCGCTTCAATAGAGAGGCCCGCTGTCTTCGGCATGGGAATTCGATTGTCCGGACCCGTTATCCTAGGCGTACTTGCTAGCCGTTCACCCATAGACCGTCAGAGGGCCTTTGGGGCGTCCACCAAATGCGCAATCTGCAGTCTCCGCTATTCGATCTTCAACGTCAATGTGGAAGCCAGGTCCAGAGGCACGCTCGGGCCCATGGTGCTCGTCAGGTAAGCCGTCTTGACGAACGCCCCTTTGATGGCCGCAGGCCGAAGCCGATTTACCGTGTCTATCACTGACGCCACGTTCTCCACCAAACGTTGCTTGTCAAAGCTTGCCTTGCCAACCGGCGAGTGGATGATGGCGGTGCGGTCCATCCGCAACTCCACCCGGCCCTTCTTCGCCTCTTGGATGGCATTGGGAACATCGTCCGGCTGCACTACGGTACCGGTCCTAGGGTTGGGCATGAGGCCGCGGCGGCCAAGGATACGGCCAAGTCTGCCTATCCGCCCCATCAGGTCCGGGGTGGCAATGGCCACGTCGAAGTCTAAGAAGCCCTTCTCGATACGCTCCACTAGATCATCGGCTCCTACGACCTCTGCGCCGGCCTCTTGTGCCGCCCGCGCGGTCTCTCCCGTCGCGAAAACTGCCACGCGCACCGCCTTGCCCAATCCGTGTGGCAGAATGGCAATGCCGCGTAGCTGCTGGTCGGCGTGACGTGGGTCTGCCGTAGTTCTCAAGTGCAACTCAACCGTTTCGTCGAACTTCGTGGTGGCCGCAGCATCCTTGACGATGTCGATGGCCTCGTCGGGCTGGTACTTACGGTCCCGCTCCACAAGAGCAACCGCTGACTGATATCGCTTGCTATGCTTCACTGCCATGCTAGCCCTCGACCACCTTTACGCCCATGCTTCGTGCCGTGCCCTCGATGATCTTCATCGCGGCCTCGATACTGGCAGCATTGAGGTCCTTCTGCTTCGTTTCGGCGATTTGCCGGACCGACGAGCGAGGAATGGAGCCTACCGTTTCGTGCAGGGCCTTGCCGCTTCCCTTCGCGATGTTGATAGCCTTCCGAATGAGCTCCGGCGCGGGCGGCGTCTTCGTCACGAAGGTGAAGGAGCTGTCCTCGTAGACGGTAATCTCCGCAGGAATGATAGTCCCTGCCTGGCCGGCCGTCCGCGCGTTGTACTCCTTCACGAACGCCATGATATTGATGCCGTGTTGGCCCAGCGCCGGGCCCACGGGCGGGGCCGGAGTGGCCGAACCTGCCGGCAACTGAAGCTTCAATACGGCGCGGACACGCTTAGCCACGCGACTCCCCTTTCATTCATTGCTTCCAGCTAGCTGACGCCACTTTCGCGCCAGTGCTAGGGGCGCACGGCCTGTGCGCCCCAGCATTCGTGGACGACATTCGCCCGCGCCCTACACCTTCTCCACCTGAAGAAAGTCGAGTTCCACGGGCGTCTCCCTTCCGAAGAAGGAGACCAGCACACGGACCTTGCCTTTGTCTTGGTCCACGGCGTCCACTGCGCCCATGAACTCGGCGAACGGCCCGCTAGTGATACGCACCACCTGGCCGACAGTCAGTCCAACCTTCACCCGCGGCGTCGGAGTGATCATGCGGTTCATGATGTGCTCCACCTCGCGCGGCTCCAGCGGCACCGGCTTCGGGCGCTTCTCTCGCTCGTCCTCCGCGGAGACGAATCCCGTCACGCCCGGCGTGTTGCGCACTACGTGCCAGCTTTCGTCGTCCATGGCCATCTGGACCAAGATGTAGCCCGGAAAGATTTTCCTCTGTACGGGCTTTCGTTTCCCCTCTTTTATCTCGATCTCTTCTTCGGTCGGCACCACAACCTTGAATATCTTGTCCTTCACGTCCATGGACTCAATGCGCATCTCGAGGTTCCGCTTCACGCGGTCCTCTTGCCCAGAGTACGTGTGGACGATATACCAGCTTGCTTGCGGCTCCGTAGCCACGTCTTCAGCCATTGCTCATATCCCTGCTACAGGAGTAACCGCTGCACCAATTGGGTGAATCCATAGTCCCACAAGAAAAGAAATGCCGCCAGCGCCACCGATACGCCAAGCACCAGCAGGGTAAGACGCACGGCCTCATCCCGGCTCGGCCAAGTCGACTTCACCAGCTCACCGTAAATGTCACTAAAGAACTGGAGCCCACCCCGCCTGCGGGTGCGGCCATCGTCCATCATTGTTCGGACCGGGTTCCCTCGTACCGCCACCTCTACCGTACCTCTCGATGCAGCCGGTGGACCCGGCACCGCGGACAGTATTTGTTCAACTCCATCCGGTTCGGGTCATTCCGCCGGTTCTTCTCGGTATGATAAGTCCGCTCCCGGCATTCGGTGCATGCCAGGTTGATCAGGACTCTAACATCCCCGCGTTTCTTGGCCACGTGGCCTCCTATGCTACGGACGTGATGACGCCGGCGCCGACCGTTCGACCACCCTCGCGGATAGCGAAGCGCAGGCCGGCTTCCATGGCCATCGGGTTAATCAGCTTAATGTGCATCTTAATGTTGTCGCCCGGCATCACCATCTCGACGCCTTCGGGCAGCGCAATCTCGCCTGTCACGTCGCTGGTCCGGATGTAGAACTGCGGCTTGTACCCGGAGAAGAAGGGGGTATGACGGCCGCCTTCATCCTTGCTCAGCACATAGACCTCAGCGTCGGCCTCGGTGTGGGGGCGGATGGACCCTGGCTTGGCCAAGACCTGGCCGCGCTCCACATCCTCACGCTCGATACCGCGCAGGAGCGTGCCGACGGCGTCGCCCGGCTCGGCTTCATCCAACAGCTTGTGGAACATTTCTACGCCGGTGACTACTGTCTTGCGGCTCGACTTGATACCGACGATCTCGATTTCATCGCCGGGCTTGACAATGCCGCGCTCCACCCGGCCGGTCACGACCGTCCCACGGCCCTTGATGGAGAAGACGTCTTCTACCGGCATCAGGAAGGGCAGGTCGCGCGGCCGCTCGGGGATGGGAATATAGTCGTCCAGCGTCTGCATCAGGTCCAGAATCGCCTTGTTCTCAGGCGCTTCCGGGCCCGCATCCGACTCCAGCGCTTTCAAGGCGCTAACACGGATGATGGGCGTGTCATCGCCCGGGAACTCATACTTGTTAAGCAGCTCCCGGATCTCGAGCTCCACCAGCTCCAGCAGCTCCTCGTCGTCCATCATGTCGACCTTGTTGAGGGCTACCACAATACGAGGCACGTTGACCTGGCGCGCAAGCAGGATGTGCTCCCGGGTCTGGGGCATCGGGCCATCCGGTGCGCTCACCACGAGGATGGCGCCGTCCATCTGCGCCGCGCCCGTGATCATGTTCTTGATGTAGTCAGCGTGGCCGGGGCAGTCCACGTGGGCATAGTGCCGGTTCGGCGTCTCGTATTCCACGTGAGAGATATTGATCGTCACGCCACGAGCCTTTTCTTCTGGTGCGCTGTCGATGCTGTCGAACGCGCGGAACGTGCCGCCGTACGCCTTGGACAGCACCTTGGTAATTGCGGCCGTCAGCGTCGTCTTGCCGTGGTCGACGTGCCCAATCGTGCCTACGTTAACGTGTGGCTTCGTGCGCTCGAACTTCTGCTTAGCCATGGAACAAAGTCCTCCAGTTGATGGTCGTTTCGTTGATTTAGGTGTCGAGACACTCAGTAAGCACGAGTGGAGCCCACAATCGGACTTGAACCGATGACCTCGTTCTTACCAAGAACGTGCTCTACCGACTGAGCTATGTGGGCAACGCGTCGTGTTTGCGGTCTAGAGCTTTTGGTGGAGGGAGCAGGATTCGAACCTGCGTAGCCCGTCCGGGCGTCAGATTTACAGTCTGATGGATTTAGCCGCTCTCCCATCCCTCCAGAGAGGACATCAGCCAGTTTAGCATATCCGGCCCGAATCACGGGCCGACGGAATGCACACGACACCACGAATGACTCAACTCCCCGCCCGGACTGGAGCCCGAGGAGGGACTCGAACCCACAACCTGCCGATTACAAATCGGCTGCGCTGCCGTTGCGCCACTCGGGCCGTTTCCGCGGCCATCAGCCCAACAGCCCCCGCTCCGGATGGGGCCAAAACTAAAAAGACGGCCCTGCCGGCCGATTCCGGTAAAAGTATAGGCACCCCTCTCTCACGCGTCAAGCACGTTTGCGGGCAGGAAGCGGTGAGTAGCAGGCGGTCGAGGCCTTCCCATCGCCGGACGCTGGTCCGGCGATGGGAAGGGCGCCGAGCCATTACAGCAGATGATGGCCTCCAGGAAAGGGATTGGGGGGAACGCCTGGCGCGATTTCGCTATGGATTTGGCGGTATTCTTGCCAGATCGGGGAGGGCGTTTTCAGGCAATGAAGCCATCGGCACCGGAATTTCGCTGGACCATGACGAAATGACTAAGAGAACATATATACTATACTATCACGGGATGGTATTCCGCGAAAGGACCTGGGCAGAAAGAGGCAACAAGGGGAGCAGTGAGACAGGGTGTGCTGGTGGGGCAAGTGTTGCTCACTTTCGTATCCCACTCTCTGTGAACGCTTCGTATTAGTAGGGGTCCCCCGACCGTTCGAGAGACCCTTCGACAAGCCCGGGGCGAACGGTCGGGGCACCGATGACACACC
>JBJKQC010000021.1:0-6303 GCA_046705745.1 Dehalococcoidia bacterium | reverse complement strand
CTCTCGCCCATGCCCCGGCTGCTGGACTATTCCCTGGGACCCGAAGACGGCCGGGACCTCGCGCGCTACCTGAACGAGACCATCGCCCGAATGATGGCGGAGCACCCGGACCGCTTCTACGGCCTGGGGTCGGCACCGCTGCAGGACCCGGATCTAGCGGCGCGGGATCTGGAAGGCGTACGGAAGCTAGGCCTGCAAGGCTTGGAAATTACTACGCACATCAATGGAGTGAGCCCCGGAGACCGGCGGTTCCTTCCCTTTTGGAAGGAGGCGGAAGCCCTCGGGCTCTGCGTCTTCGTACACGCCCAAGACCCAACCTTCCGTGAACGGCTGGTGGGACCGGCTTACCTGGAAAACGCTGTAGGGTTTCCCATCGAAAATGCGCTGGCAGCTGCGTCTATCGTGACGAGTGGGCTGCTGGACGAATGCCCAGACCTGCGTGTGTGCTTCAGTCATGGCGCCGGGGGCTTCACAGAGTTGCTCCCCCGCCTCCAGCACCTGTGGCATGAAAGTGAGCCGTTGCGCAAGGCAATGCGGAAGCCGCCGGCAGAATACGCTCGCATGCTTTACTACGACGAGATCTTCTTCGACAACCGAATGGTCCGGTACCTCATAGACATGGTAGGGGCCAGCCAGGTGCTAATCGGCTCCGACTACCCCTTCATGGCGCGGGCGCAGACCCCAGACGAAGAGTTCGTAGCGCTGGGCCTTTCTACCGAAGAACGTGAGGCCATCGGCTGGAGGAACTGCCTGCGGTTCCTCGGGCTGACGCGAGAGCCGGCATGACGGAATGGCATGGCGTCTGCTCCCGGCGCCTGGGACCAATCGGATGACCGGAGTGCGGTGAGAGTAAGCGGGAAAAGTGCAGGAATAGAAAGGTCAGCGGCCAACCGGAGTCCCGTTCCCGACGGTCATTTTCCCTTGACGCTCTTCTCAAGTATGTGATAGACGTAACAAGCCGTCGCGGTCACCCAATGGCCTAAGCCGCATTTGAGAGGTCATCCAACAATCGTTCACGCGGGCCTCTTGTCCGCTCTTCCATGGGCTCAGGGCCATACTCCCCACGCTCGGCGGTGGGTCACCTCCGTAAGCGCAGGCTGGGTGATGATGGATAGGCTATCAGCCAAACGGTGGTCTAAGAGGTAAGCTTCAAATGGCCCGGTTCGCTTCATTTCGCCCAGCACTCCTAGCCACCTCCGTCATAGCCCTGCTCTTGCTGGTGCTATCCGCTTGCTCGGCCCCTCAGAACACGTTCAATCCGCAGACCGATGCCGCCCAGGGCATTGTGAACTTATACATCCTGGTGATTGTCCTGGCTTGCATTGTGGGCGTCGGAGTGCTGGGAGCGATCGCCTTTATCCTGATTCGCTTCCGTGCCCGGCCCGGCGTGCCGGCAAGGCAGATTCACGGCAGCACGAGGTTAGAAATCCTGTGGACGGTTATCCCGATCATCATCTTGACCGCTGTCGCTGTGCCTACGATGTTGGGGATAGCGAGGATAGCCCAGGCGGCCAAGCCGGGAGCGCTCCATGTAACGGCAATCGGGCACCAGTGGTGGTGGGAATTTCAGTATGAGGGCCTGGGACCGAACGGGGGCACGCTGACCACTGCAAACGAGCTTTGGCTACCCGTGGACAGACAGGTGTCGATCACGTTGAAGTCGGCGGACGTCATCCACAGCTTCTGGGTCCCGGGGCTAGTGGGTAAGACCGACATGGTGCCCAACAAGGTGAACCAGCTAGAGACTTTCACCCCAACTGATGTGGGCATCTACGACGGACAGTGCAACCAATTCTGCGGCTTGGCCCACGCGCAGATGCGCATGCGGGTACTGGTGGTGACTTCGGGGCAGTTCGACTCCTACATCAAGTCGTTGCAGTCGCCCCCACCAACTCCCGCATCTGGGTCTCCCGCAGCGGCGGGCGAGGCGTTGTTCATGGGCGCCGGCACGTGCTTTACTTGTCACACCATCAATGGCACTAATGCGAAGGGTGCTATAGGGCCAGATCTATCCTTGCTCGGTGATCGCACGACTCTCGGCGCAGGGATCATGCCGAATACCACGCAGAACCTTGAAGGGTGGATATCCGACCCCCGCAATTACAAAGCGCTGCCCCAGCCGGGTCAGGCCGTAACGATGCCGTCCTTCCACTTGAGTTCTTCCGACTACAAACTCACGGATCAGCAGATAGCAGACTTGGCAGCCTACCTGGAGAGTCTGAAAGTCCAAAATTTGGGCGGGACGAGTCCTTTCCAACTACCGGTGAACTAGAACCATAAGTTGAAGCGGGTCTATCGGCAGGCCCTAGCGAAACTGGGTGCGATAAGCGCGAGGTGGTGCTCAGGCTCGATCTAGTTGAGAGAGGGTGCATCCCTGCGCCGGAAGAGTGACAATAGGCCGGTGAATGGCCATCCCGTTGCTGCTCGACGCTGGGCAATGGGTACGAAGACAGGGTTCGAAGCGAGGTAAGGAAGAAGAGAGATGGCAGCGAACATTGGCATTCTGCGGCGCCCAGTTGCCCCGACAGGCATCTGGGGCTGGCTCACGACCGTGGACCACAAGCGGATAGGGATTCTCTACGGCGTAACCGCCATCGTCTTTTTCATCCTGGGCGGGCTAGAGGCGCTGGTCATACGCGCCCAGCTAGCGACACCCAATGGCACGATCGTGGATCCCCAGGCCTATAACGCCATGTTCACCATGCACGGCACCACTATGATCTTCATGGTGGTCATGCCGGCAGGAGCGGCATTTTTCAACTTCGTCGTCCCTCTCTCCATCGGCGCGCGCGACGTGGCGTTCCCTCGGTTGAATGCCCTGAGCTACTGGTTCACGCTCTTTGGCGCCTTGCTCATGTACTCCAGTTTCCTTGTGGGCATCGGTTCCGTTCCCGACACCGGCTGGACCGGCTACGCCCCATTGACCGAGTTCACCAGGTCCAGCGGCCCCGATTTTTGGGCCATAGGGCTCTTGGTAATGGGGTTGGGCACGACGGCGGCCGGGTTGAACTTCGTGGTGACCATCATCAATATGCGTGCGCCCGGCATGACGCTGTTCCGCATGCCCTTGTTCCCTTGGATGGTCCTCGTCACCTCATTCCTCATCATCTTCGCCTTTCCGCCGTTCACCATCGCGCTCATCCTGCTGGTCTTTGACCGGTTCTTCGGCACCGCGTACTTTAACACTGCGGCCTTCAATGCGAGCCCAATCCTCTGGCAGGACCTCTTCTGGATCCTCGGCCATCCTGAGGTCTACATCCTGATCCTCCCAGCCTTCGGCATTATCTCGGACGTACTGCCCACCTTCGCCCGCAAGCCATTGTTCGGCTACCCGGCCATGGTGTTCGCCGGCGCCATGATTGCGTTCCTTGGTTTCGGCGTATGGGCCCACCACATGTTCACCTCCGGCCTCGGCCCGTGGCCCGACGCCGCCTTTTCCGTATCCACCATGGCGATCGCAGTGCCGACGGGCATCAAGATCTTCAACTGGCTCGGCACTCTCTGGGGCGGCTCGCTTCGGTTCAAAACGCCGCTGTTGTTCGCTGTGGGGTTCATCGCCATGTTCATGCTGGGCGGGTTGAGCGGTGTGATGCACGCCGTGGTGCCCGTTGACACGCAACAGCACAACAGCTACTTCGTGGTGGCCCACATCCACTACGTCCTGTTCGGGGGAAGCATCTTCGCGCTGACCGCCGGTATCTACTACTGGTTCCCGAAGTTCACGGGCAGAATGCTCAGCGAGAAGCTGGGACAGGCCCACTTCTGGATCATGCTCATTGGGTTCAACCTGACGTTCATGCCCCAGCACATCCTCGGCGCTCTGGGCATGCCGCGGCGGATCTACACCTATTCCCCGGACCAAGGCTGGGCGCTGCTCAATGCTATCTCCAGCGCAGGGGCCTTCGTCCTTGCCTTCTCAATCCTCATTTTCCTCATCAACATCGTCCGCTCCATGCGCAGCGGCGAGTTGGCAGGCAACAACCCCTGGGGAGCGCCGTCCTTGGAGTGGTCCATACCCTCCCCTCCTCCTGCCTACAACTTCGCCGTGTTGCCGAAGGTGAGCAGCCGGTACCCCCTGTGGGACGAGGACGGAAACACAGTGGAGCCGCCTCCGCTGCCTCCGTTTGACGAAGAGGCAATCCACATGCCCAGCCCGTCCTATTGGCCCATCGTGCTGGCCTTCGCAGTCGCGATGGCATTCGGCGGCCTGATCGTCTGGCGTGCTAATGCTATCTACGGATTGACCATCATAGCCGCCATGGGGGCGCTCGGCCTCCGCGCCGTTTATGGCTGGGTGTTCGAGCCCGTGGCTGAAGCGCACGCGCAGCACCAACAGGCAGTCGTCCATTGAGGGACCCGCACAACGATGGTGCAGCGCCCCTGGTCTCATCGGCGAACGGCATGAGCGCCGGTATCGACCGATCCTGAAGGATTAGAGGAGTCCATGGAATACGTAACGGACGTGCCAGCCGACAGAACATCGACTGGGCTGGACAACAGGAAGATGCTCATGTGGGCCTTCCTGGGGTCCGATGTCATGTTCTTCGGGTCGCTCATAGCGACGCACCTGATCTATCGCTCGCGGAGCGCGAAGGGCCCTGCCGAGGGACTCCTTAAGCCCGATATCACGGCCATTGCCACTTTCGTGCTCTTGTTGAGCAGCTTAGCGATGGTGCTAGCGCTGGTGGCGATACAGCGGGGCGACATCAAGCGCTTCCGGCTCTGGCTCATCCTTACGGCCACCTGCGGAATGATCTTCATTGGCTTTCAGATGGTGGAGTTCTCGCAATTCGCCCTGGATGGGCTTACCCCCAGGACCAACGTATTCGGCAGTTCATTCCTGATCTTGACCGGTTTCCACGGCGCGCACGTGACGGTCGGCATCCTTTGGCTGTGGTCCCTCTTCTTCGCGTCCTTTAAGGGGAAGGTTCGCCAGGACAACGCCCTGAACGTGGAATTGGCCATGCTGTACTGGCACTTCGTGGACATCGTCTGGGTTGTGATCTTTGCAGTCGTGTACCTCGTAGGCGCCTTTGGAAGCGGACATGCGGCTGCCGCGAGTATCATGAGACTGACTGGCACGGGGTGAGAGAGTGAACATGGAACACCACGAGACGACACTGCGGCACCATCCAGGACCGCGGCAATACGCCACCATCGCCGTCATTTCGGCGTGCCTCACCCTTGGTGAAGTCCTTGCCTTCACGTTCATGGGCTCGTTCACCTCGGCGCTCGTGGTATGGATCATCCTTGCGTTAGCGGCCGCGAACTTCGTCCTGCTGGTCAGTGTCTTCATGCATCTCAGGTTCGATGACTGGCGGTTTACCGCCCTGTTCGTCTTCCCGCTCGTCATTATGATCAGCATTGTTGTCGCACTAATCGCAATGTTCCACTCCCTCACTCGTTAGCTCGGAGGAAGGAAAGAGAGAGCCGGCTGATGACGGGAGGAGGGGCATGGTAGGACTCCACGTGGCGACCACTTCGGCCCCTTGGTGGCTGGACTGGAAGCACGACCCGGTAACGATCGCAGCCATCGTCCCGATCTTGCTATCGGCGTTCCTCTATGCTCGGGGGCTCGAAGCGCTAGGCGAGCGCCGGCGCTATCACGGCGCCTGGCGGCCGGTGGCCTTCTATCTTGGCCTCTTCATCGGCTATATGGCCGTGGAAAGCCCCCTCGACCACTTCGGCGACGAGCTGTTCTCCATGCACATGGTGCAGCACGAGCTGCTCATGCTGGTGGCGGTCCCACTGGTCCTGCTGGGCGCTCCAATGTACCCCGTCCTGCGGGGCATCCCGCGCCCCATCAGACGAAAGTACGTGCGGCCGGTGCTGAAAGCGCGCCCGGTCCGGGCGGCCATGCGCACATTGACACTCCCCTTCGTGGCATGGCCCCTGTTCGCCGGCGTCTTCATCACATGGCATCTCCCCGCGGGGTTCGACCTCGCGGAGTCCAACGAGCTGATTCACGACTTCGACCACCTCTCCTTGAGCTTCGTGGCCCTGCTTTTCTGGTGGAACCTCATAGACCCCGTCCCTCTGAAGCCCAATCTTTCCCACTTGGCCCGGATACCCTACGCCTTCACCATGGGGGTGATGAACGCGGGTCTCAGCGCTTTTATCACGCTGTCTGGCTATCCCTGGTACACCTCCACGTTACACACCGCCCCGCTGTATGGCCTGACGCCATTGGAGGACCAGCAGATAGGCGGCGCTTTCATGTGGATATTTGGCGCTTTCGTCATGGTGGGAGCGGGCGTGGCAGCACTTTGGGGAGTGTTCCGCGACGAAGAGCGCGCCCAGGAA
>JBJKQC010000020.1:0-11555 GCA_046705745.1 Dehalococcoidia bacterium | reverse complement strand
CCAGGAGGAACCACCCTATGAACGCCCGCCTCTCGCTCCAGTCGGCATCTGGAAACGACATATGCTGCATTCATGCCATCAATCGGCCCGCCAACCGCCCACACTTGCGCTTCCACGCGTGGGACCGCCCGCAATCGTACCGCCCATGCTCTCGTAACTTTGTGCGGAATAATCGCGGGGGCGACTTCACGACCAAGAAAGTCCCTCCGGCATCCCCCTGAAATTCCGCCCATTTGTGACCGAAATCCACGGCGGCGCCCTCGTTACCTGCTTCCCGATCGCCGTTCAGTATCTACTGGCGCTGGCGGGACATCTTGGAAGAAAATCGAAAGGCCTCAAAAAAGACCCTACAAGCCCTAGATAAAGACCCCACAAAAGGAGGGACGCATGCTGGACCAGGAACGCCTGCCCAGCGGGATGACGGTGTACTCGGCGAGGCCGAAGGCGCAGGGACCATGGCCCGCCATCGTGCTGCTGCACGAGCGTTACGGGCCGGTGAAGCACGGTTTCGACTTGGTCCAGCGGCTGGCGGACGCCGGGTTCTTCGCCTGTATGCCCGATCTGTTCCACCGCACGGAGCAGGACCGCGGCGCCATCGAGCGCGGCGAGGCCCGCGTAGAGATCGCCGACGACGAGGCCATCGAGGACATAGACGGCGTCTTCGGCTTCCTGCGTCGGAACGCCCAGGTGCGGAGCGGCGACATCGGGATCATCGGTGTGTGCCAGACGGGACGGCAGCCGGTGCTGTACGCCGCGCACCGGAGTGATGTTGCGGCCATCGGCGTGTGGTACGGCGGCGCAAACGAGCGCGAGTTCCAGCCGCACCCGCTGCGGCCCACGCCCATGTCGGAGATCATCCCGCGCCTCCGCTGCCCGGTCCTCGGTCTCTTCGGCGAGAAGGACCACATCGTGTCGGTCCCGGACGTCCGGCGCTTCAGGAACGAGCTCGAGCTGGCAGGCGTCAGCTTCGACATCCGCATCTACCGCGGCGCCGCCCATGGGTGGCTGAACGACACCATGCCGGGCCGCTACCACCCCGAAGCGGCCGCGGCCGCCTGGAAAGCTACGGTGGAGTTTTTAAACGCGACCCTGTGCGGAAGTTGGGACCCGACGCGTGTCGTCCAGCGCTACGAGAGCAACATTGCGCCGGACTACGACTTCTCCAAGAACGTCCGGTTGGAGTAGGCCTCCTCCAGCCATTCCACACAATTACTTAACATTCTCCTGATAACTTCCCTCTCCGGAGGCGGATAGCGGCCAGGCCATGGCCCCGGCCAGCCAATGTCCTACGGCGCTACGCCGCCCCCAACAAGATCGTCGCCCCCCGACGGGGTGGGAATGGGGGAGGCCAATGGCAAAGGCATGGGGTCGGTGGGCGACGCGGCTACCACTTCCCGAGCTTCCGGTCCCACCGTGGGCCGGGCAGGGAAACGGCCAGGCGTTGGAATTGGCGGCGTCAGGGGCGCGGGGCCGGTGGTCCGAGCGTCTTTCCCTGTTCGGCCTCCTGCTGCTGTCGCTGGGCCTGAATGCTTGGGACCTGTCCAAAGCGGGCTACGGCAACACGTACTACGCCGCCGCCGTACGCTCCATGACCCTCTCCTGGAGGAACTTCTTCTTCGCCGCATTCGACCCCGGAGGCTTCATCACCGTCGACAAGCCTCCGGTGTTTCTTTGGGTTGACGCCCTCGCCGCCCGCATCTTCGGCTACAGCAGCTGGACGCTCTTGCTACCTAGCGCCATCGCCGGGGCGGCCACCGTGGTGCTCCTGTGGCTCATCGTCAAGCGCTATTTCGGGCTGACCGCCGCCACAGTGGCGGGCGTCGTCTTGGCGCTGACCCCTATCACCGTGGGGGTCGACCGTCTGAACTTGCCTGAACCGTTCATGATTTTGTGGCTCGTCGGCGCGGCTGGGGCCGTGCTGCGCTCCATTGAGAGCAAGCGATGGTGGGTGTGGACCGCAACGGCAGGCTTTCTGGTCGGCATAGCGTTCAATACCAAGATGCTGGCGGGATGGGTGCCCGGCCCGGCTTTTGCTGCTGCCATCGTCACCGGCGCCGGGGCCCTGACGCGGGCCAGCCTCCGGCCGCTGCTGGGGCGCCTGGTGTTGCTGGCCGCGGTAACCTTCGCCGTCTCGGCCTCGTGGATGCTAGTAGTGGATGCCGTACCTGCCTCGGCCCGGCCCTACATCGGCGGGAGCACCAACAACACCGTCTCCAACCTGGTCTTCGGCTATAACGGCTTCGGCCGCATAGATGGTCAAGGCGAGGGAGGGATCGGAGGGGGAGGACCGACGTTCAGTTTCGGCCTCGGTGGTGGCGGCTTCAACGGGGCAGGCGGCATTATAGGCGGGTCGCCCAGCCTCCTGCGGATGTTCGACAGCGCCAATGGAGGGCAGATCGGCTGGCTCTTGCCCTTTGCGCTGGGTAGCGGCCTGCTCGTCCTCTGGCTGTGGCGCCGCGACCCGGTCCTGCGGTCCTTTTCCGTCGTCTTTTTAGGCTGGGTACTGCTCTATGGTGGAGTGTTTTCCATCGCCCAGGGCATCTATCACAGTTACTACACCTCGGCCATGGCGCCGGCTGTGGCGGCCCTGGTCGGCGCGGGCTCGGTGGGGCTCACGAAGGCCGTTCAGCGTCATCGGCCATGGCTCATGGCGCTGGCCGCGCTGGTGGGTGTCACGCTGTGGACTCAGCTACAAATCGCCGGCCGCACGCCAGACTTCTATGGCTGGATACGTCCGTTAACGATAGCGATGGCGCTGGCGGGAATCGCCCTGGCGGTTGCCTTGGCGGCCAGGCGACTGCCGAGGCCCAACGTGGCCGGAGGAGTCGTGCTGAGCATGGCAGGACTGCTGCTGATTCCAGGGGCATGGTCGGCGAGCGAAATGGCCCAACCGGCGCTCAACGCCACCCTACCCCAGGCGGGCCCGCACCAAGGAGCCTCCGGCGTCACGTTCGGCTCCGCCGCTTTCGACAGCGGCACGGCCAGCCTGGCGGCTTGGCTCAAGGCCCAGAACGACACCGGCCTCACCTGGGACCTAGTGGTTAGCAACGCGCAAAACGGCTCGCAGCTTATCGCGCAGTACGGCATCCCAGTGATGGCAATAGGCGGCTTTCTGGGTCGGGATAATTCCATCACCCTGCAGGGCTTCGCCGACAAGATCGCCTCCGGCCAGGTGCGCTACGTCCTGACCTCGGGAGGTTTTGGAGGAGGCAGAGGCTTCACACCTCCAACGAGCAATCGGCCGTTCGCCGCAGGTGGCACGGGCAACGGCCAGTTTCTTGGTCCGGGCGGAGCCTTCCAGCCCCCCACACGGGGGTTCGGCGGTGGACGAACCTTCACTTCGCGGGGAGGCTTTGGAGGAGGCTTTGTTAGGGGCTTCGGCGGTGGTCAGACCGCGGCGTCGGCAGTGATGGCGGCCGTGACTGCCGCATGCACGCCCGTCAACGACACAAGCCTGCCTCAGCAGTACCAAGGCTCCATCTACGATTGCGCAGGCAAGGCGGCCGCGGTGCGGGCGCAGGCTGGCTGAGGCGCCGATGCTCGCCCGCGGCCCCTTTTCCATAGTTCGTGAAACGAAGCTAGCGCCCGTGATGGGCCGGCTGCTACGCTTCGGCGTAGTCGGCTGCACCTCCGCGCTTGTCCAGCTAGGCCTGCTGGCGCTGCTCCTGGACGCAGGCTGGAAGGGACTGCCGGCGGACATCTTGGCGTTCCTGGTCGCAGCACAGGTCAATTTCTGGTTCAACGACCGCTTCACTTGGGGGGATCGCCGGAGCTGCGCGGCCTCGGCCCATATCTACACCCGGTGGGCGCGCTTCCACTTCTCCATCTCCGGGGCGGCGCTGCTCAACCTTGGGATATTCGCGGCGGTGCGGCTAGCTATGCCCGAGCTTCCAGCGGCGGCTCTGGGCATCGCCGTGGCCGCGGCCGTGAATTTCCTGATGGGCGACCGGGTTGTCTTCCGGGCCAACCGCCACGCCTAGGCCGGAACGCAAGGCGGCGACATCATCCGTGGGCTGCCAATAGGTCGCCAGGGAGACTCGGTCCGTCCACTAAGGTGCAAGCTTCCTCATCTGTTCGTCCTAAGCTTGTCGAACGGTGCTCCTCGAACGGACTGGGGCCACGAGATTTGCTGGCCGCCGATTTTAGAACCGCTGCTGCTGCGCCAATCGGCTGTAGGTGACGGGCGTCGTCACCAAGAGGCCAGCATCCACGGGCAGGACAACGCCCGTAATCCAGCGGGCCTCGTCGCTGGCGAGAAAGACGGCTGCCCAGGCCACGTCCCACGCCGTGCCTTCCGTGCCCAAGGGGGCCACTTCCCGGCGGCGCTGGCGGAGGTCAGCGTCCATGCGTGGAGCTACCATGGGCGTGTATAGGAGGCCGGGAGCTATGCAGTTCACGCGTATGCCCTGCCGGCCGTGATCTCCGGCCATAGACTTCGTAACGCCGATGACCGCAGCCTTGGATGTGCTGTAAGGGGTACTGCTGTTGGCGCGCAGGCCTGCCATGGAGGAGATATTGATAATAGAGCCACCGCCGCTTTGGATCATGTGAGGAATGGCGTATTTGCTGGCCAGGACGATGCTCTTGACATTGACGGCCATGACGCGGTCCCATTGCTCCTCAGTGACTTCAAGCACGTCTGCGCGGATGGAGATGCCCACGTTGTTGTCCAGAATGTCCAGACGGCCGTAGCGGTCCACGGCAGCATGGACCATCGCCTCGCAGTCGGCGGCTTTCGTGACGTCGGCCTGGAACGCGGTAGCGACGCCGCCTTCCTTCGTGATGATGTCCACCGTCTCCTGGGCGCGCGATTCGACGATGTCCACACAGAGGACCGTGGCGCCCTCGCGGGCGAAGAGTATGGAAGTCGCCTTACCGTTGCCAACGCCCTCGCCGCTAGAGCCGGCACCCGTTACAATAGCCACCTTGCCCTGGAGCCTGCCCGCCATTGGTCGCCTCCTGCAACCGAAAAGATGCGCGGGTATTCTACAAGGAGCGTAACAGCGCTGCTCTGATTGGTTCACCAGCGAGAGCGATATCACTAAGGTTTGGTCCGGGCAGCCCACGATCTGTCGCAGCCTCGACTCAACAGGTCGCTAAGCGGGCCGACAGACGCAAGATAGGCCAGTGAAGCAGAGGGTGTCACGGAACGTGGGCAAGACGGTGCCTCGCTACTACGATCAACCGCCGATGCTTGGCGGCCTCTACCCTTCCTCCGGCGGAAGCAACGGTTCGATACTGGTCCCGGCGAGTAGGTCACGCAACTCGGTGACGTGGCCTTCGAACACTGCGCCTTCTAAGTCCGACTCAATGCGTGCGAACCAGCCGTCCTCCACCTGGGAAAGCTGGATGTGTAGATGGCCGTCCTGAACGCTAATCTCATAGTCGGCCATCGCTCGTCTCCCTTGACCATGCGCCTCACCGCCAAGCAACCCTCAGCGGCGCATAGGGCCATGTTACCACGGTCATCTAGGGGCTCTTCCCATTCGGGAATCGTCATTGATAACGAGAGTAATTCGCGCTAGCGTATGCCTCACATGAGGCAATGACCGAAACGTGAGAGCGCACGTTATACTTGCGCCAACGGCCTAGCCGCCTTATTCCGTAGCTCGTCGAACGAGAGAAGGAGGCCCCGATGCTTTCGACTCAAATGAACCAGCGACTGACCCAGACCGGCCCGGGGACACCCATGGGCGAATTGCTCCGGCGCTACTGGCACCCCATCGCGCCCAGCGGCGAGCTTACGGAGGAAAATCCGACCAAAGAGGTTCGCCTCCTCAGCGAGGACCTCGTCCTCTTTCGCAGTGCCTCCGGCAAGCTAGGGCTCATTGAACCGTCGTGCCCGCATCGGAAGGCGAACCTGGCCTACGGTGTCCCTGAGCCCGAGGGCATCCGCTGCGCTTACCACGGCTGGCTGTTCGACGAGCAGGGCAATTGCGTCGACCAGCCGTCGGAGCCTGAGGGCAGCCGGTTCAAGGACAAGGTCAAGGTGAAGGCCTACAAGGTCCAGGAAATGGCGGGGCTGATCTTCGCCTACCTGGGGCCGGACCCTGCTCCCGTCTTGCCCAAGTGGGACATCTTCACTTGGAAGGGCGTCCGCCGGTTCATGTTCTACACGATGTTGCCGTGCAATTGGCTCCAGTGCCAGGAAAACTCCTTGGACCCCGTCCACTTCGAGTGGCTTCACCGCTACTGGGGCTCCTACGTCATGAGCAGGTCCAAGCCACCGGAAGAGCGGGCGGAGTGGAATAGCCGGACGGCCCGGCGGGGCCGGCACCACGTCAAAGTCGGCTTCGACCGATTCGAGTACGGCATTATCAAGCGTCGGCTGCTGGGGGGGGAGCCGGAGGAGGACGAGTGGTGGCGCATCGGCCATCCCATCCTGTTCCCGAACATCCTCAGAGTGGGACAAGACCGCTTCCACAGCTTCCAGATGCGCACCCCCGTGGACGACACGCACACCCTGCACATCGTCTACCGCTGCGAGGTCCCGCCGACGGGAGAGGCGTTCCCGGAGCAAGACACCATCCCCTGGAAGGAAGAGCCTCTCTACGACGAGCGGGGGCGCATCCGTAACGACTACGTGGTAGCGCAGGACCAGACGGCCTGGGTCATCCAGGGGCCCATCAGCGACCGGCCGACGGAGCACCTCGGCGTTACCGACGTTGGTATTATCATGTTCCGCAAGATGCTGGACGAGCAGGCTAAGGTTGTGGAAGACGGCGGCGATCCGATCAATGTCCACCGCAAGGAGCACGACATCATTGTCCTGCCGCAAGAGCACTCCTACTACCCCGGCTATAGCGAGACCGGCGGTCCATATCGCGAGAAGGCGTTGCTGAAGCCCGACGTGGAAGCCGCGCTGTCCGAGAAGGTGGACGTCGAAGTAAAGTCGTAACGGCCTTGCCCCATTTGGGCTCCCGCATGCCCCAGGCCTGCCTCGGCAGTCCAAGGGGAAGGTGAAGACACGAATGAGCCGAACTGGCACGAGGAGGGACCGGTGCTAAGCGCAGCGCAGAATGAACGACTGACTCAGACAGCCAAGGGCACGCCCATGGGCGAATTGCTCCGGCGTTACTGGCACCCCATCGCGCCCAGCGGTGAGCTCAACGAAGAGAACCCCACCAAGGAGGTCCGCCTACTCAGCGAGGACCTCGTCCTCTTCCGCAGCGCCTCCGGCAAGCTGGGGCTCATCGAACCTTCGTGCCCCCACCGCAAGGCGAATCTGGCCTACGGCGTGCCGGAGCCCGAGGGGATCCGCTGCGCCTACCACGGCTGGCTTTTCGACGAGCAGGGCAACTGCGTTGACCAGCCGTCAGAACCCGAGGGCAGCCGCTTCAAAGATAAGGTGAAGCTAAAGGCCTATCCCGTCCAGGAGCTCGGCGGCCTCATTTGGGCCTACCTCGGCCCACAGCCAGCGCCCGTCCTACCCAAGTGGGACGTGCTCATGTGGACGGGCGTAAAGCGTTACATGTTCTACACGATGTTGCCGTGCAACTGGCTCCAGTGCCAGGAGAACTCGTTGGACCCGGTGCACTTCGAGTGGCTACACCGCTACTGGGGGTCCTGGGTATTCAACCGGTCCCAGCCGCCGGAACAGCGCAAGACTTGGGACCGGACGACCGCTAGCCGTGGCCGCCACCATCTAAAGGTGGGCTTCGACCGCTTCGAGTATGGCATTATCAAGCGCCGACTCCTCGTAGGCGAGACCGAGGATGATGAATGGTGGCGTATCGGACACCCCATTCTGTTCCCGAATATCCTGCGCGTTGGCGAGAACCGCTGGCATAGCTTCCAGATACGCGTGCCGGTCGACGACACGCACACGCTCCACATCATCTACCGGGTCATCATTCCCGAGCCGGCCGAGACATTCCCCGAGCAAGAAACGGTGCCGTGGAAGGAGGAGCCCCTGTATGACGACAAGGGGCGCATCCGCAACGACTACGTGGCGGCCCAGGACCAGACGGCCTGGGTCATCCAAGGCCCCATCAGCGATAGGCCCACGGAGCACCTCGGCGTCACCGACGTTGGTATTATCATGTTCCGCAAGATGCTGGACGAGCAGGCCAAGGTGGTGGAGGACGGCGGCGACCCGATCAACGTGCATCCCACGGACAAGGGCATAATCATATTGCCGCAGGAGCACTCCTACTATCCGGGCTATGAGGAAACCGGCGGACCGTTCCGCGACCAGCCACTGGCGAAGCCCGACGTGGAAGCGGCACTATCAAAGACGGCGGGCGGCGAGGAGCAATAAGCGATAAGCCGGGAGCGGACCACCTTGACTAGGAGTTTCGAGTGCTGACCCGAGCGCAGAACCAACGACTCACGCAGACAGCCAAAGGCTCGCCCATGGGCGAGCTGCTCCGGCGCTACTGGCACCCCATTGCGCCCAGCGGCGAGCTCAATGAAGAGAACCCCACCAAGGAGGTCCGCCTACTGAGCGAGGACCTCGTCCTCTTCCGCAGCACCTCCGGCAAGCTGGGGCTCATCGAGCCATCGTGCCCGCACCGCAAGGCGAATCTGGCCTACGGCGTGCCGGAGCCCGAAGGCATCCGCTGCGCCTACCACGGCTGGCTGTTCGACGAGCAGGGCAACTGCGTCGACCAGCCGTCAGAACCCGAGGGCAGCCGCTTCAAAGATAAGGTGAAGCTAAAGGCCTATCCCGTCCAGGAGCTCGGCGGCCTCATTTGGGCCTACCTTGGGCCTGACCCCGCCCCGCTGCTGCCCAAATGGGACATGCTCATGTGGGAGAACGTCCGTAGGGACATGTATTACTGCATCCTCCCCTGCAACTGGCTCCAGTGCCACGAGAACTCCCTGGACCCCGTCCACTTCGAGTGGCTCCACCGCTACTGGGGCTCGTGGGCGCACGGCAGGAAGCTCCCTCCTGAGGAGCGCGAAGCCTGGAACATACGCACGCTCCCGCGCGGCCGGCACCACGTGAAAGTGGGCTTCGACCGCTTCGAGTACGGGATCGTCAAGCGCCGGCTGCTGGAAGGAGAGAATGAGGAGGACGAGTGGTGGCGCGTCGGCCACCCCGTCGTCTTCCCTAACATTCTACGGGTGGGCGAGGCCAGCGCGGAGGAGCCGGGGCGCTACCACGCCTTCCAGTGCCGCGTGCCCATTGACGACACACACACGCTGCACCTGGTCTACCGAGCCTACGTGCGGCCCGAAAGCACGGTGCTGCCGAAGCTGGGCCCCATGGGCATCCCCTGGGAGGAGCGGCCCATCTATGACGAGAAGGGCCGCATCCGCAACGACTGGGTCGTGGGCCAGGACCAAACAGCGTGGATCATCCAAGGTCCGATCGCCGACCGCACGACGGAGCGACTTGGCATGACGGACGTCGGGCTGATCATGTTCCGCAAGATGCTTGAAGAGCAGATCAGGGTTGTGGAAGACGGCGGCGACCCGATTAACGTCCACCGCGTGGACAAGGGCGTCATCATGCTGCCGCAGGAGCATTCCTATTACCCGGGCTATGCCGAGCGCGGCGGCCCGTGGAAGCACAAGGCCAACACCAAGCCAGACGTGGAGGCGCTCCTTACCTAGCCTTGTTCCAGTGGGCCAGCTCCCCATGACGAGGCCCTGCCGAATGGCAGGGCCTTATTACGAAACCGGAGGACTTCCAACCTACCGGCGGCGTTGATATATTCCGGTTGTTCCCCGTTCTATGCCTTCTTGATTCACCTACGCTGACGGTCCAGCCGGTTGAGAGGAGGCCGGATGCTATCACAGCAGGGTCAGGTTGAAGTCGAGGCATGTTCCGTGATTGCGGCGGATGCGGGCACCGCCGGTATCGCCACACCGGGTGAGCGAAATGCCATCCTCTGGCTCACCAACATCTCCCATGTGGTGAACCACTTTCAGAACGGGATGCTCTCCATCCTCTACCCCGCCATCATGACGGAGCTCGGCTTCGGGTACCTCCAACTCGGTGTGCTTACCGCCATCCGAAACACGCTGAGCAGCGGCACGCAGGGCTTCTACGGGTTCGCCACCCCCTTTCTGAAACGGACACGTGTGCTGGCGCTCGCCAACATGATAATGGGCGTTGGCGTCCTGTTGTCCGGCTTCGCCAACTCATTCGCCACCTTCGTTGGGGCCAGGGCAGTCACCGCCACCGGTTCCAGCGCCCAGCACCCCATCGGCGCCAGCCTGCTGTCCGGCTACTTCCCCAAGAAACGGGGGACTATCCTAGCGCTCAACCCCAGCATCGCCAGCGTCGGTGGCTTCATCGCGCCGTTGCTAGCCACCTTCCTTCTGCTGTTCATGGGCTGGCGTGCCGTGTTCTTCCTGGTCGCCGGCGTCAGCGCCCTCATGGGCATCGCCTACCTGTTTTTCCGCGAGCCCGCGCAGCCGGCCGCCACGGCCGCAAGTAACCGCCAGCGGGCCCAGCAAGGATTTAGGAGCTACCGCAAAGTCCTTCGCAACAGGAACATATTGGTGATTTCGTTGGTCATGATGGTGGGCGCCGCCGGCAGAGGCGGCGGCATCAATGACACGTACCTGGTGCCACATCTCCAATTCGACCTCGGCTTGAGCACCGTCATGGCCGGAATCGCGAAGTCCGTCCAGCAAGGGGGGAGCATCATGGGTCCCCTCGGCTTCGGCTGGCTATCGGACCGCATGTCTCGCAAGTGGGTCATCCAGGCTTCCTTGGTCCTTTCCGCCCTAGGGAGCTGGTGGCTGGCGTTCCAAGGCCCTTCCCTGGCGGCGCTGCTGCCGAGCCTGGTGGTCTATGGCGCCTTCACCAGCTCGCGCATGACGCTGACCCAGGCGCTGGTAGCGGACTCCGTTCCCGACGAGGAACGCGACGCCGCCTTCAGCCTGTTCTACTTCATCGGCTTCATTTCCGTGACCTTCTGGGGACTGCTCACCGGCGTGCTGATGGAATACCTTGGCTTTTCCATCGCCTTTTCCATCCTCGCCTGCTCGTACATCATCGGCGTGCTGCTGATGTTCGGCATCCGGGATACCCGTGACCACGGCGAGGCCAAGGCGCCTACGAGAGCGTAGGACAGCGATACGAGAGAGGCACCAGGCTGGCATCCCTTCGTTTTACTCATTCGATCTAGCTCGCTTCTCAGTCCACCGTGGGAACCTGGTGCTTGAGGAAGACCTCCTTGCGCTGGCTGCCGGACTCTTCGATTGCGAGCATGACTTCAAGGGTAGCGAGCCCCCAGCGGCCGTCCGCGGGCAACGGCCGCTCCCCGACAATAGCGTCGTGGAATGTGTTGATACGGCCGTCGCGGCCGTCATGCTCGGTCTTCAGCGGAATCTCCGTGCGCTCCTCGTCTCCATAGACCACGAGACCATCGGGCGTCATGCGCACGTCGGCGTGGTCGAAGCTGGCGATGAATGGCCCACCGAGGATCCAGCCGCTGCCCGGCGCCAGGTATTGGTGAGAGCGGCCGCCGCCGTAACGCTCGGCACGGGCAGCCTGTGCCTCCCACCCAGGGCTGGGCGCCGCCTTTAGCTCACGGCGCGCCGCGGCGTGACGCTTGGGGTCCGGGAAGATGCCCTCCCTGCCGACGCCCTGGACC
>JBJKQC010000019.1:0-10431 GCA_046705745.1 Dehalococcoidia bacterium | reverse complement strand
TGCCAGTGGAACGCCCGGCCGGGCCGCTACACGCTCTGCGTCCGGGCAACGGACAGCGAGGAGAACGTTCAGCCGGTGGAGGAGCCGTGGAACGTGCAGGGCATGGGCGTGAACATGGCCCAGCGCGTGGACGTGCTGGTGGAACGGAGGTAGGGGCGAGCCGGTGGCTCGCCCTAGCGCCCCCGTGGCGCCGAGGCCAGGGAGCTGGCGCGGGCGAGGAACTCGGTCATGGCCAGCTCGTCGGTGGACTCGCCGGTCTTCATGGCGAGGTCGGTCTCCAGAAGCAGGCGATAGAGCCCACGGACGGCGGCGGGCGTGAAGCGCCGGGCCTGCTCGGCAGTCTTGCGGATGACGAAGTCGGAGGTGGTCCCGAGATGGCTGCCCCACTCGTTCTGGGGCACGCGCCGCTGCGACAGGTCCTGCGCCAGGGCCAGCATCCGCGCCTGGCGCGCGATCATGGCCAGGAGCGACGGGCCGGTGCCGCCCTCGTGCAGCAGGCGCTCCATGGTCTTGAGCGCGGCGTCCGGACGGCGGTCCATGATGGCGTCCACGAGGTCGAAGATACTGGCCTCGCGGGCGCTGGAGACGAGCGCCTGCACGTCCTCCACCGTGACTGTTCTGCCTGTGGCATGGATGGAGAGCTTCTCCATCTCCATGTCCAGCGCCCAGAGGTTCGAGCCCACCTGCTCCGCCAAAAGGGCGACGGCGCGGGCGTCGACCTGAGCGCCCTTTCGGGCCGCGCGGTCGCGTATCCAATCGGTGAGCGCGTCGCGGCGGAGGACAGGGAACTCGCGGATGGTGGCGCGCTCCTTGCCCAGCTCGCGAATGGCCGCGAGGAGCGGGTTGCCGGAGGCGAGCTTGCCCTCCATGAAGATGGCGTCCGTCGTGGGCGGGAGCTGGGCGAGAAGCTCCGGTAGTCCCGCGCCGGGGCCGCCCTCGTTGGCGTTGCGGCGGCCGCGCCTGCCCGTGCGCTGGCCCTCCGCCGCGCCGAGCAGTCCGCGCACGACGACGATGCGGCGGTCGGCAAGGAAGGGCACGACCATGGCCGCGGCGCCAAACTTCTCCAGCGTGTACTCGCCGGCGTCCAGCCGAGTTACGTTGGACTCGCGCATCTCCGCTGGGCCGGCCGAGGCCAGTGTCTGTTGGAGAGCCTCATTGGCGGAGAAGTTGTCCTCGCCATGGAAGACGTAGATCACGGGGTGTCCTCAAGGATGAGCAAACGGCCGGCGGTATACTGGAAGTGGAGGCAATGGCGTGGCGTTTGTTTCGGTCTTGGTTTCTTTGGTCCGCCGATTGTTGTCGGTAGTCTACCTGATGTCGCATCCCGCGGTACCGCTGTGGCTCAAGCTGCTGCCGGTGCTCGCTCTGGCCTACTTTTTCTGGCCCAACGACCTGGTCCCCGACTACGGCACGATTTTCCCCCTGGGCTTTGTCGACGACTTCATCGTGGGATACGTGCTCATGCGCGTCTTCACATGGAAGGCGTGGGCGTACGCAGCTGCGTCTTCACGGCAGCGGCGAAAGGCGCCGGCGCAGGACGCGGTCACGGTGGACTTCAAGGTGCTGGACGAAGACCGAGAGCCGTCCGAGGCGAATCGGCGATAGACAGGCCGCCTCAGCGTTCAGCGCCGCTTTCTCAATCCCAGCCCCAATCGCAGCCCCAATCGCCGCCGTAGTACAGCCGGCGGCGTTCTTCGAAAGCCCGATTGCATGCTCATATGAGCAGATGCTAAATTGTCACTGGAGGTCCTGGATGGAGCTTTTGTCCCAGCAAGCCGAGCGTTGCGATGAAGTAGGCGTACACCCGCAGAGCGTGGCCGTCGCACGGGCCGGGCTGCTCTCCGACGAGGAGCTGACGACCCTGGCGGAGACCTTTTCCGCGCTTGGCGATTCCAACCGCGTCAAGATCTTGTTCGCGCTTTCCACGACGGAGCTATGCGTGTGCGACCTCGCCGCGGTGGTGGGGATATCGGAGTCCGCCGTGTCGCAGCACCTGCGGCTGCTGCGGAGCATGCGTTGGGTGAAGGGCCGCCGCGAGGGGCGGATGGTCTACTACTCTCTGGCGGACCAACACGTGCGCGACTTGCTTGGGATCGAGCTGGAGCATACACGCGCCGGCTGACGCAACGCCCGATAGCGTGGGCGGACCTGGCCCCTCGTCGGCTGGCCCGCTGGAAGTCCGGCACCTGGTGGCCTTTACAGGCAGGGCCGAGCGACGCTCTCCAGCGGTTGGGAGGTAAGCAATGCACTCCGACACGCACGCCCACATGGGGCACGACGGTCATGGCGAGATCTCCCATGACTTTCGGACCGCAAGCCGGAGCAGTCTTCTCCTAGCCCTCCTCATCATCGGTGGCTTCTTCATCATCGAGGGTACCGCCGGCTTCCTCACGAACAGCCTCGCGCTCATAGCGGACGCCGGACATCTGCTCACGGATGTGGCGGCGCTGGGGCTATCGCTCCTGGCCATCTGGTTCGCAGCGCGGCCCATCTCCACCAGATGGTCCTTCGGCCACTACCGCGTGGAAATCCTCGTGGCGCTGGTCAACGGGCTCGCTCTGTGGGCTGTCGCGGGGTTCATCATCTTTGAAGCGTACCGGCGGTTCCAGAATCCTCCGCAGGTCCACAGCCTGCCCATGCTGTTGGTGGCGGCGGCAGGCTTCGTCGCGCAGACGGGGACGGCGGTCATCCTGAACCGGGCGACAGGCGAGAGCCTCAACGCCAAGAGCGCGTACATCCACGTGATGACGGACGCGGTCCAGTCCGTGGGGGTCGTCATCGCCGGCGTGCTGATGCTGGCCTTCGGCTGGTTCGTCGCCGACCCGACCATCAGCGTGCTTATAGCCTTGCTCATCACTTGGAGCGGCGGGCGCATCGTCTGGGAAGCGGCCCGCGTCCTTTTGCAGGCGACCCCTTCCGACCTGGACCTAGACCAGTTGTGCCAGCGCTTCGAACACGTGGAAGGCGTGTGCGGCGTGCACGACATCCACGCTTGGTCACTCACCACCGGTTACGAAGTGCTGAGCGCGCACGTGACCACCAATGTCGTCGGAACGCAAGCCCGTGACCACCTCTTGCAAGACCTGCGAGAGATCGCGGCGGACGAGTTTAATGTGGCCCATATCACCGTGCAACTAGAGGACACAGGCGGCGCGTGCATGGAGACGCACCACATTGCGCACGGGACTGAAAGCCAAAGGCGAGGCCAAGGCCATCAGTAGCCTTTACCGGCACGGCGGACACAAAGCCCCAGCAGCGTCGGCAAGGAGCCTACGCAGAGAAGCCCTTATCGCATGCCCATGCCGCCGGGCATGGACGTCGGCCCTGGCCCCACGCCACAGCCCATGCCATAGCGGCCTGGCCCCGTGCCACAAGGAGGGGTCGGATACCCAGGCCGGGCAGGCGTGTAACTTGGGGTGGGCGTAGCGAGGCTGGCGACGAAAGCCGCGATGGCGTCGAGGTCGGCGTCGCTGAGCTGGCTGGGGCTGTACTGAGGCATGGTGCCCTTGGGGTGGCGTACCTGTTGCCTAACTTCGTCGGCGCTAATCCCTTCCAGAGCAGGGGCAACTGGGGAGCCTTGGGCGTTCTGGCCGTGGCAGTTGGCGCACCCCGCTGTCTGGAACAGCGTGTGACCCACCTCTGACAATGCCACGGTCGCCGTTGGCCCGGGCGTTCCAAGCAATGGCGTCCCCGTTGAAGGAATGACGGCGGTCGTAGGCTGGGCCGGACCGGTCGGCGGCACGGCCCCCGCGTTTTCGCAGGCCAGCCCTCCGATGAGCACAGCGGAGAGGAGCAGCAGTCCTACTGCGGTCCGCCGCAAACTCACGATCCCCGGCCCCATATCCACATACTGGGAAATTCGCCGTTCTCGGCCATTGCCGGACCGCATCCACCACAACATTGCCCATCCTCCCGAAACGCCACTCGCCGCCTCCTTACGACGCTATATGATCGGACTCGTTCATGGCCGAACTGTGATTTTGGCAGCCGCAGCCATGCAAAGCGGGTGAATGGGCACAGGCGAGAGTCGGGCACGAATGCGGATGTACTGAGGAACGTTGCCGGGCCACTGCGCGCATGCTATTCTGAGCGCGGGGTAAAGCGTTCGGAGAAAGGTAGGAAACGTATGCCGTTCGCCGACATCGGGTGGCAAGGACTTCTGGTAATACTGCTCATCGTGCTGGTGATTTTCGGGGCGGGACGTGTGCCTGAGATCGGCCGCGCCATGGGTAAAGGCATCCGCGAGTTCAAGACCTCGGTAACGGGAGACGACTCGAGCGCGAAGGCAGAGGCTAAGCAGGACAGTCCCGCAGCCAGCGAGAAGCAGTAGGCCACAAGGCCTCAACTCAAATTCAACAGAGATCCGCAACAGCGGCCGCCAAGCAAGGCGGCCGCCCCTATTTTCGGGCATGAGCCCGAATCCGCTTCCGGGCGAAGGCTGAAATCCACCCACGTTATTCCGCCCAGGTCCAGCGGCTTGAGAAAAGGCCGGCTACAAGTGCTTCTGCCGCTACTCCGCCGCAGGGGCTTCCTGCAGTGCAGGCCGGCGCAGCCAGGCGCCAAATCGCGCCAGTAAGATGCCGAGCTCGTAGAGCAGCACAATGGGCATCGCGGCGAGCGCTTGGCTCAGAGCATCAGGCGGCGTAATGATGGCGCCCACTACAAAGGCGATGACGATAGCGTAGCGCCGGAAGCGCGCCAGGCGCTGGGGCGAGACGACGCCCAGCCGGGCCAGGCCGAACATGACGATGGGGATTTCGAAGAGGGTTCCCATCCAAAACATGAGGGTAGTGACGAAATTGATGTAGCTGGAGATGCGAATCATTCCCTGGGCAACATTGGTGCCGAAGTGGAGCAGGAAGTTGAAGGCAGGCGGGAAGATCACATAGTAGCCGAAAGCGACGCCCGCGACGAAAGAGAGGAACACCCCGGGAAGCATGATGTAGAGGTAGAGTCGCTCTCGCCCGGTAAGCCCGGGTGAGACGAACATGATGACCTGATGAAGAACGACCGGCAGGGCGATCACAAACCCGGCCATGAGCGTGACTTTAAAGGTCACGCCCACCATCTCCGTGACATCTATGTAGACAGGCTTTTCGCCTAGGGGGAAGCCTGGTTTCAGCAGGAAAGCGAAGATCTGGTCGCGGAATACAAAAGCGGCAACCGACGCAATCAGCACGAAGACGAGCGAAAAGAACAACCGCTTGCGCAGTTCGTCCAGGTGTTCACGCAGAGTCATCGGCTCGCTGCTAGCCACGCATCGCCTCGCCAGTGTCACTCAATGGGCCTCTTTGGACCTGCAGGCCCTCTGGTATGCCGCCGCCAGGCTGCTGAGTCCCGTCGGTCGCGACACAGCCGTCGGCGAGCGCCTGCTCTCCAGATGAAGGCATCTCATGTGGCACGTCGCTAGCAGCTTCGGCGGACGTCCGCGACACTGCATCTTCCGGCCCACTTAAGGGCTCCGAGGGGGGTGCGGCAGGCGCTGATTTGCTAGTGTCCTCCGTCATAGCGGTATCGATGGCATAACGGATGGTCTGCTGGGCCTCGCGCCAAAAACGCCCCAGATCGCGGGCGAACTGCATCATGCGGTTCGGGCCCAAGACGAGTAGCGCCACCAACAAGATCACTAGCAATTCCGAAGTGCCGATGCCAAAGAAGTCCATGCCTCAACCAGCCGTCCTTCCCCTGCCGGCCGTGAGGACGCCAAGTGCGTCCAGACGCCGCACGCACTCCACACAGGGCGTGCGCTCCGTCCACTCGGCCACGTCTGGAATGCCGAGCCGAAGCCCAAACCGGCCCGCCAACTTCAGGAAAGTGCAGACGGGAAAGCCCACGACATTCAGGTAACAACCGCGCACCCCGGCAGCCGGGTGGAAGGACTCACTCTGCACGGCATAAGCGCCGGCCTTGTCCATGGGGTCGCCCGAGGCCACGTAGGCGCTGATCTCCTCGTCGCTGTAGTCGCGCATGAGCACACGGGTCGCCCGGTAGCCTTCCTCCGATTCGCCCGTACCTGCGTCCACCAGGGCCACCGCCGTCACCACGCGGTGCTCCCGTCCGCGAAGCGCCAGCAGCATGGCGTGCGCCTCATTGGCGTCAGCCGGCTTGCCAAGCACGGCCCCGTCTACCTCGACGACGGTGTCGGCACCGACGACGGTCCCTGAAGACGTCAACGAAGCAGCGGCCTGTGCCTTGGCCAGCGCCCGCTCTTGCGCCAGGGCAAGACCATCGCCATCCCGCGATGGGTCATGGGGAGGCTCCGGCACGTCCGTTGGCGCAACCTCGAAGTCCAGGCCGAGGCCGGTGAGAGTCTCGGACCGTCGAGGCGAGGCCGAGGCAAGTACTAGCCGCCGGCGCCCCTCTAGGGCCATCTGCCGCTGGGCATCCAGCGTGAGCACCGTTAGGCACTCCACATGGTGGGTCTGCGGGAACATGTCCACGGGCTGAACGGACTCTACGCGGAAGGGGCCGGCAGCCAGCACGCGGAGGTCGCGCGCCAGCGACTCCGGATCGCAGGAAACGTAAGCAATCTTCGCAGGCGGCGCTTCCAGCAAAGCCTCCAGGGTCCCAGGCATGCAACCGGCACGGGGTGGGTCCAGGATGACGGCATCCACTCCACCGGCGGCCAGCTCCCGCAGCACGTCCTCCGTCTTGGCCTTACGCAGCTCTACGTTGGGAACGCCCTCGACATTGACCCGCGCGTCCTCCACTGCGGAAGCGGACTCTTCGACGGCGATGACGCGCTTGGCAGTAGGAGCCACGAGAATGGCCAGCGTGGCGACACCCGCATACGCGTCCACGACCGTTTCGTTGCCTGTCAGCGCCAGCTCGTCAATCACCATGCGGGCCATTTGCTCGGCCTGGCGAGTGTTGACCTGGAAAAAGGAGGGCGAGGACACGCGGAACGGCCGGCCCAGCAAGGCTTCAGTGTAGTGCTTCTGGCCCGAGGCCAGCGGCACGTCCATGTTCTGGAAGGTGGGTTGGAGCATCCAGCTACCGGTGTTGACGCCATACCGCAAGGAAAGCTGCGTGGTCTCGCCTACCTTGCCCTGCAGGGCGCCGACGGCCTCGTTGATCCAGGGCGCCATGAGCATGCACTCGTCGACGGGTACGTGGCGGCGCAGCTCGCGGTGGACGTAACCGATGCGGCCGGACGGCGGCGGAGACACATCCTCGTCCTGCCCGGGCCGGGCCTCTTTTGGCTGGCTGACGGTGAAGCGGGCGTGGTTGCGGTAGTAAAACTCGGAAGGACTCGGGAACGTGGGTCGGACGAGAGAGGCGTCCAAGCCCGCGATGCGCTCCAAGGCGTCAACGACAATGCCACGCTTCATCTCCAGCTGGTGCTGGTAGCTCACATGTTGCCACTGGCAGCCGGTGCAGGCGCCAAAGTACTGGCAAGGGGCCTGACGACGATGGGGGGAGGTCTCCAGCACCTGGACGACTTGGGCAGCGATGTAGCCGCGCCGCTCACGCAACACCTCTGCCACGACGGTCTCTCCCGGGATCCCGCCGAAGACGAAAACCTGCTTGCCGTCAACCTCGGCCAGGGCCTCACCGAGGCGGCCCAGGTCCTGGAGCCGCAAGGTCAGGAGCTTCTGCTCTTTCGTCAGGGATGCAACCATCCGCTACATGGTATCAGAGAGGGGGTGCAATGGCGGGGGTGAGGGGCGAAGCAAAGCAATCGCTCACGGCCTCGGGCTGGTGGCGAGTGCTTCGCCCCATGCAAGGTGCGGAACGGCGTCGGGTCATGCAGTAACGGGGTGAGGCCACTCCCGCAGGAGGCGGCCGCCGTTGGGCAGGTTGTAGCGTAGGCCGATCAGCGAGAGGACATGCCACAGCATGGATGGGTTGCTGGCGACAACAGGGACGCCGAGGTCATGCTCCAGTCGCTCCAAGACCATGAGCGGGTCCAGGGGCGCGCCTTGGAAGTAAATGGCGTCAACCTGGCCAGCCGCGCGTGTGGCGTTGACGGCCATGTCATAGACGTCCTGCGCCGTCAATCGGACAGCCTCGCCAACGTCCCGAAAGCCGGAGCCCGGCAGGATGGCCTCGATGCCTCGTCCGGCAAGATACTCCAGGATGAGCCCGTTCAACTCGGGATCGAAGGGGGTCAGCAGGAGCACGCGGCGAGCGCCGACGGCCCTGATGGCCTCGCTGGAGGCGCCGAGGGCGGAGGTGACTGGGACCTTGGCTATTTGGCGGATGCTCTCGATGAGGCCCGGGTTGCGCACCTGGACAGGAGCGCCCATCACGGCGATGCCCTGCCAATCATTCTCACCGATGAGCTGGCGGGTCTTCTCTAGGTGAACGTCAGCCGCTCCCTTGAGGTCGTCGAGGGACTCGCGCCACAGGCCCAGGGGCTTTATCTCCACCGACACGTCGGCAGGGACAAGGGCGAGGAAGTGGTCATAGTGAGGTCCCCAGCGGGAGTTGGCGCTGACGAAGCCCACCCTTGCCCGGAATGCAGCCATGAGTCACCTCCCTTGGCGGACTCGACCGAGAGGAGAGCCGGATTCCATGCTACCGCGCCCTCTTGACAGAGGAAAGGGTGCGCTTCTGGCAGGCGAACGGCCGCCATATCGCTTTGCAAGCATGACAACAGGCTCCCCCAGGATTCCCCCGTCCGCCTCGGAGTTGGAGGGATTCATTGGACGTTGAAAAGCTTCTATACCGCAGCGGTGCGGCATATGTCCGACCCAACGCCTCGGCTATAATCGGGCGCCGAAAGGTGGTCGCTGGTGGACTTGAGCACTCTTCAACCAGGGCATTCCCTGCTGCGCGAGCGGATGACCGTTCCGGCACACGCCAGCGCGGCCTATCGGGAGGCAGTGGAGGACGGCTGCGCAATCCACGCTGAGGAGCGGCTGGTGCCATCCATGGCGGTTGCAGCGCTGGCGATGGGCGCGGCCATGAAGGCTGTGGAGTTGCCGGCGGGTGCCGTTCACACAGGACAGGATCTGGAGTTTCTGGCCACGGTGCCCGAAGGCGCGGCCCTGGAGTGCTCTGCCTCAGTGGAGCAGAACAGTGTGCGCCGTGGGACACGATTCCTAACGCTGGAGGTCCGGGCCGCGTGCAACGGCAAGCCTGCGATGCGCGGGCGAGCCAGCATCGCCATCCAAGAGGTGGACGGCGAATAGTGGCCACGGCTCCGGAAACGCTCCAGGGCAAAACGCATACGGTCACACAGGCGCAGCTCGCCAAGTATGCGGACGCCAGCGACGATCACAACCCGTTGCACTTGGACACCGAGTTCGCGGCGCGCACGCCTTACGGCAGGCCGATAGCACACGGCATGCTGGTGCTGGCGTTCCTGTCGGAAATGCTGACGCAGTCCTTTGGACGCGGCTGGATGTGCGGCGGTAAGCTGAAAGTGCGGTTCCGCGCGCCGGCCTATCCCGGCGACACCGTGACGGCGACGGGAAAGCTGAAGTCAACGACCGACGGCCAAGCAACGTACGAGGTCGCGGTGCTCAACCAGAAGGGCGAGAGTGTGATCACGGGCGAGGCCACGGTGCCCGTGCAGGGTGAGCAGTAAGCAGTCAGCAGTGAGCGGTAAGTGGGCGGTGGGTAGCCGGTCGTAGCGCTGGATTTCCCAGCGTTTCCGGACAGGCCGAGGACAGCCGCCATTCACTGCTCACCGCTGATTTGGATAAGGGTGTTTATTGAGTACACAACGGGCTTATACGATTGCGGTCGATGCCATGGGCGGAGACCGAGCGCCGGCGGACCCAGTGGCCGGGGCCGTCCTGGCAGCGCGAGAGACGGGGCAACACGTGCTCTTGGTGGGAGACCAGGGGGCGGTTCAGGCTGAGCTGGCCACGCACGACACTTCGGGACTAGCCATTCAGGTGGCGCCTGCCGAGGGCGTGGTGGTGGAGGGCGAACACCCGGCTATGGCGCTGCGCCGCAAGCCGGAGGCTTCGATAGCGGTCTGCGCGGGCCTGGTGAAGGCGGGCAAGGCGGACGCGCTGGTGAGCATGGGCTCCACGGGTGCGACCATGGCGGCGAGCGTGCTGGCGCTGGGCCTGTTTCCCGGGCTGGAGCGCCCAACGCTGGGCGGGCCGTTCATCGGCTTGGCGCCGCGGACGACCATCATCGACCTCGGCGCGCACGTGGACGCCAAGCCGGCCCACCTGCTGAACTTCGCGGCGTTGGGCTCGACGTTCGCGCGTTTCTATTTTCAGATCGAGTCACCCCGAGTCGGCCTGTTGAGCGTGGGATCGGAAGAAGGCAAAGGCAACCGCCAGGTCCAAGAGGCCTACGCCCTGTTCAAGGCCAGCGGGCTCAACTTCGTGGGCAATGTGGAAGGCCACGAGATTTTCGCGGACAAGGCAGACGTGGTCGTCTGCGACGGCTTCGTCGGCAATGTGCTGCTGAAGTTCACGGAAGGCCTGGCGGCGGCGCCGGCGCGCTACTTGGAGCAAACGCTGG
>JBJKQC010000018.1:0-7013 GCA_046705745.1 Dehalococcoidia bacterium | reverse complement strand
GCCTATGAAGTTCGTGGTCTCAAGGAAGGATGCGAGCAGCGCGAAGGGGACCATGATCGCGCCGATGAGCGGGTAGGGTATCCGCGTGAGGCGTGCCAGTTGACCGGAGACGAAGAGCGCGAGCACGACCAAAGCGATGTGGCCAATCACGAGGCTGACGACCATCAGGATCGTGATGTCGGCGTATTGCTCCAGCATCTTTGGCCCTGGGGAGACGCCGTAGATAAGCATCCCCGCAAGGACCAGCGCCCAGCCTTGCCCCCCTGGCACACCAAAGGCCAACGTAGGGATAGCCTGGCCACCCTCCTTGGAGTTCTGCGCTGCTTCCGCGAACAACACCCCATCGAATGACCCCTGCCCGAACTGGGACTTGTCCTTTGCGAGGAAAATTCCGAGGGCGTAGGCCAGCCAGTCGATCACTGAGCTGCCGACACCAGGAATAGCGCCAAGGATCGTGCCGAAGACGGACTGGCGAATCACGACAGGCCAGCGGCGCAGAGAATAGCCGACGCCTCCCAACGTGTCCTTGATGGACACATCCGCGACCGTGGTTGACAGGGACTTACGGGTCATCGTCAAGTCCAGCATCTCGGGCAGCCCAAAAATCCCCAGGACGACCGGCACTAGAGGCAATCCGTTCCATAAATAGATCTGCCCGAAGGTGAACCGGTTGGCGCCGGTGATAGGGTCGATCCCTATGGTGCCGAAGAGGATGCCGAGTAGCGCCGCCGCAATGCCTTTGAGGCGTGCCCCCGCGCTCAGCCCAGCCACCATCGCAACCCCGAACATTGCCATTGCCGCAATCTCAGGAAAGCTGAAAGAGAGAATGAATGGTTCGATGATGGGGATTACCGCGAGGAGGATGGCCGCGCCCACGATAGCGCCGAGCACGGACGCGCCGTAGGAAACCCCCAAGGTATAAGCGGCTTTACCCTCTCGCGCTAACTGCGTGCCTTCCAGGAAGGTGACCTGTGTCGCGGCTCCTGGCTGGCCTGTGAGAATGGCCGGGATTGCCTCCAGCGTATTGTGCATGCCGGTGATGGAGGCCAGGACCACGATGCCCACCGCCGGGTCTTTGATGTCGAAGACCACGATGGGTATGGCGAGCGCCATAAGGAGGGAGGACGACATCCCGGGAATGAGCCCGATCACGCCTCCCAGGAGCAAGGCGACGCTCAGCCCGATCCAGTAAGTCGGGTTTAGAAGGTGAGCGAACGCTGCTCCTACGGCATCGAACATGGCCCCGGCCTCATCACCTTCTCGGGGGTACCCGTCAGCGGATACCCCCGAATCCTAGTGCACGTATTTCTGGAACAAGTCCTGCTCCAGGGTTGCCAACTCGTCTTTGTGCTTCAGGAAGTTCGCCTCGACCTGCTGCCACTCCGTCTGAAGCTCTGCTCCGTTCATATGCGCCAACGTGGCCGGCTCACCAAGGAGCTTTTCATAGTCTGCGAGGAATGTCGGGTCGGCCGTTGCGCTGAGCCATGCGGTCCGCAATGTATCCAAAACGGCGGGATCCATGTTCGGAGGCCCCATCAAGTTCTTCCCGACAAAGGTGTCGGGGGAAATCATGGTGTCCCAGACCTGTTGCTGGTCAGGGGTCAGCAGGCTGTAGATATTGGACCCGGTCCATTGAGCCTGTGCATTCGCGGCTACAGTGGATTTGGGACCGCCGACAATGGCGAAGGGCTTCACGTAGTTATTCGGTATCCAATCGGGCTGGCGCTGCGGCAGTTGGTACCATACGCTGCCTGCAATGAAGCTGTTGACATCGCCTCGTTGCACTTCAATGAGGTTCTGTTCCGTGCCGGTCTGGGCCGTTGGCTCAAAGGTCACGGGGAGGTTCAGGTCATCGGCGGCCAGCAGCGGACCAAGCTGCGTGGCTCCCCCCAACGTGGCCAAGGACGCGCTCATCGGGACGGTGATCTTGGGGGCGCTGCTGGCTGCGTTCACCGCATCTTTGATGTCGTTGTAGGGCAGATTGCCGCGGATCATCCAAACGGCGTCACGTGCGACTGCCGCGCCAATGATGGAGAACTTGGACGATTGGAAGTGTGCGGCGGACTGGGCAGAGTCGAAGATAGTGGACGTAGCGTTGTAAAGGAGCGTCAGTCCGTCAGGCTTGGAGTCCCACAGCTGATTTTCCGCTGCGATGTTTGGCGTCAGATTGGTGACGATAATCTGAGGATGCCCAGGGATGAACTGTGACCACTTGGCGGCGAGATATCGGGCTTGTGTGTCTGTGCCGCCACCAGGTTTGTAACCCACGAGCATTCGTATGGTTTTGCCCTTGAAATAGGAGGCTGCATCGAAGCTGCTGGTGGAAGTGGCAGAGGGCGTGCTCGATGCGCTGCCATTCGATGCAGTGGCGGTAGGCTGAGGTTGGGCAGGAGCTGTCGCCGTAGGCGTCGGTTGCGTGTTTCCGCCACATGCCGCAAAGGCCAGGAGCGCGATCATGACGAGTGTGCTCGCCCCAAATCTTCGTATATGCCGGGTGCTCATCGAGGTCTCCTTGTGGGTGTGCTATGCCTGCGGGCTGACATTACGACGGGTGTGGCCTCATAGAACCGCTCCCGCATGCGCTGTGCAATGTCGCCTCTCGGCAAGTGCGGCATATTTTGCACAGGTTTCACCCCGAGGGCAAGACTGAGCGCGGAATTCTCGCAGCCGATGTCACAAAATGTGTCAGTCGCGGATGTCTTGAAGCAGCCATTCCGTTGGGATTTCATGCCCCAGTCCGCGTGCCTTGGCGAGCTCGTACGCGCGGCCGGCCACGGCGAAAAACTGCGCGCCTTGGATGTTGCCACGCTCCGAATAAGTGACGGCGGAGCGCGACGGCCGGCCCAGTGACTGGCCCTCAAGGAGCTGGCTCAGAAAGACAACACGGTCTTCGGCGATCACCCCATGCGCACGGGCGCGATGCGTCCCGGCCCCGCCATGGTCAACGCCGTCCGCGCTGACATGCGCCTCATAGGCAATGGCTTCGTCATGCAGGCCGAACTCTGGCAGGCCCACCGGTGCCGGCGCGGACCCGAGCCTGAGCGAACGGTCGATACGCTCTAGGGTGTCGCCGTCCAGGCTCCCACCGACGCATGTAACGTGGGCGCCGTCTTCAATAAACCGGCCAAAGACCACGGGCACACTTGCGTCCGTGCAACCGGCGATGATGTGAGCGCCCTTGTAGGCGTCTTCCGGTCGGTCGACTGCAATGGTCTCGATGCCAAGCTGCTCGCTGATTTCGGCGGCGTATGCCTCGCGGTGCTCTTTGGTTGGGCTGTAGACCTGGATGCGTTTGACATCGCGGACGTGGCTAAAAGCCTCGGCGTGGCTGCGGGCCATGCCACCGGAACCGATCATGGCGACCACTTCAGCGTCGTCGCGGGCCATGTACTTGGCGCCGATGCCTGAGTCGGCGCCTACTCGCATGTGCTGGAGATAGCCGTCGTTCATCAAGGCGAGCGGCTCGCCGTTCTCTACGTCCATGAGCAGAATGAGGCCACAGAAGAGACCAGGGCGGACACAATACTTCTCTTGCGTTCTCGTGCCGCCGTATTCCTGCTCGTACACGACGTCAGACTTGATGCGAATGGCAAAGTAACCGGTCACTGCCGAGCCGCCCTCCATGGTGCCCCATTGGTACGTCTTGGTTGGATCGGACGTAGGGATGCGGATGTCGATGCGGGGGCGGCAGACCGCCTGGTCGCGTGCCAGGTCCTTGTAGGCCTGCTCCAGCGCGTCCATCGTGTCCTTCATGGTCAAGACCGAGGCAATGTCCTGGTTGTTGAGTATGAGTGTCACGTTGCCTCCTGAAACAAATAGACCGTGCAACTCCTGCACGGTCTATTTGTCGTCCTTCATAGCTTGAGCGCCGTTTTAAAGCAGTCCAGCCTTTTCGCGAGCATCCAAGATCGGGCTATACATCGTGGCCGCACCCTGGCGCTTGCCGGTGTTGACGTAAAGGTGCTGCTCCGTCATGAAGGGAACGTACACGTTCTTCTCCGGGTCGCGGAACGTGCACATGGGGTCGCCGCCGTCCTCCACGATCCGGATGTTCTCTTCCAACATCTGCCGGAACTGGATGATCCCTTTGTCCGAGCGCCCCAAGTGCTCCCCGGTGCGGTCGGCGATGCCGCCCTGCGTGATCCACGCGGCGGGGTCCTGGGCGCTGTTGCTCTTGAGCTCGCTCCACCTCGGCTGGCCCTCTTCGTCCAGCATAGGGACCGGCGGGTTGTAGAACGGGATGTCCTCGTCCTTCTGCTCCGTGTCGCCGGGCACCATAGGGTAGCAGGCGACCCACCAGTGGCCGGTAGTGTAGTCGTCAATGGGCACGCGGATCTGGAAGGACGGCCCCATGAAGAAGGAGCCGCGCGCCGTGCCCTTGTTGACGTTGAACCCGTCACCGCCCTGGCGAAGCATGTTGGGGAAGACGATGGGGTGCCCGTCCTTCCACTCCGTCGACTCCTCCGTGCTGTTCTCCCAGAGGCGCCGCTTGATGATGCCGTACTCGAAGTTGTCGAAGTGGATCACCTTGTGCGGCACGCGGACTTTCATATCGCCCAAATCGCCGTTCATCTCGCGGATGAAGTTGGCCCAAGCGACGTGCAGCCACTCCAGGTGCACCGGGTCTAGCGAGTTTTCCTGGCACTGGAGCCAGTTGCACGGCAGCTCGGCATAGCCGATGTCGCGTACGACACCCTTGGCCGCATAAACGTCCCAGTTGGGGACCAGCGGCGCGGGCTGGGGGCCCAGGTAGGCGAAGATGAGGCCGGCCTTCACCTCCACGGGGTACGCCTTCATTTTGATCTTATCCTTGAAGCGGCCGTGGGGGTCCTCCGTCTCCTCATACGGCTGCTCCGTGCATTGGCCGGTCTCGTCGTACAGCCAGCCGTGGTACGGACAGCGCAGGCCGTGCTCTTCCGGGATGCCGTAGATCATATTCATGCGGCGGTGAGCGCAGTGCGGCTCGATGAGGCCAAAGGTGCCGGAGCGGTCCTTGTACAGGATCAGGTCCTCCCCGAGGAGCCGGACCTTCTTGGTGTACTTGTCCTTCATCTGAGAGACGGCCGCGATGGGATGCCAGTACCGGCGCATCAGCTCGCCGCATGGCGTCCCCGGGCCTACCCGGCTGTAGCGATCATTGACTTCTACGGTAAGCATGACCTCTCCTTGACCTCGCGTCTTTGCGGAAAGTATAGCAAGACGGCGCGTGGACTAGTACGTCACCGCGCCTTCCCGCTGCGTGAGAATGGGACTGTATTTGGTCGATGCGCCGCCGCGCTGGCGCGCCGGCCCCATCCGAGAGAACCGGGCGTCCGATTCGCACGGCAACTCGTGGTACTCGTTTCGCGCCGGGTCACGGAAGACGTTGATGGGGTCACCGCCGTCCTCGACGATGCGCATGGCCCGGTCCAGCATGGTGCGGTAAAGCGTGACGCCCTTGTCCGATCGGCCCAGGTGCTCCTGCTCTCGGTCGGCGATAGCGCCCTGCGTGATCCAAGCAACGATGTCCTGGCCGCTGTTGTTGTCCAAGACATTCCATGGCACCCGACCTTCCGCGTCAATGTCCGGCACCGGAACGCTGTAGAAGGGAATGTCCTCAGGGCGCTGCTCGGGGTCCCCTTCTTTCGGCTCATAACAGCGGAACCACCAATGGGCGGTGTGGGTGTCATCCAAAGGCACGCGGATCTGGAAGCCGCCGATGCTGTTGCGGCCGCCCTGCCGTAGCATGTTGGGGAACACCACCGGGTGGCCGATCTTCCAGTCGTCGTCCTCCTCCGAGCCACCCTCGATCACGCGGCGCTTCACGATGCCGTATTCGAACTCGTCGAAGTGGATCTTCTCGTGGATGGCCCGCCCGCGCTGGAGCTCGGGGTGGCCGAGCTGCTCCATGACGAAGTTGGCCCAGTACTGATGTAGCCACTCCACATGGACCGGGTCGAGCGAGTTCTCCATGACCTGCAGCCAGTTGCAGGACAGCTCGGCGTAACCGATGTCCCGCAGCACGCCCTCCATGGCCATGAGGTCCCAGTTGGGCAGCAGCGGCGCGGGCTGCGGGCCCAAATAGGCGAACAGCAATCCACCCTGCTCTTGGACCGAGTACGCCTTCATCTTGATTTTGTCCTTGAAGCGGCCCTGTGGGTCTTCCGTCTCCTCGTACGGCTGCTCCGTGCACTGGCCGGTCTCGTCGTATAGCCAGCCGTGGTAGGGGCAGCGCAGGCCATGCTCTTCCGGGATGCCGTAGATCATGTTCATGCGGCGGTGAGCGCAGTGGGGCTCGATCAGCCCGAAGGTGCCGGAGCGGTCCTTGTAGAGGATGATGTCCTCGCCGAGGAGCCGGACCTTTGTGGTGTACTTGTCCTTCATCTGGGAGACCGCCGCGATGGGGTACCAATACCTACGCAGCATCTCTCCCATGGGCGTTCCCGGGCCGACTCGCGTGTAGCGTTCGTTCTGCTCTACGGTAAGCATGTGTCCTCCTCGACACCGGACCTGATGGGCGACTGCATGATCGCAACGAGTAATGCTATGTCGCCCGTTACAGGCCTGAAGTTAGGCTATCTCCGTGTCGCTGTCAAACAAACGAGTCGAATAGAGGCCCTCACCGCCGGTGAGGGCCTCTATTCGCGTTGTTAGAGTTGGGGGGGGCCGTAATCAGGCCATAGGCCTCAACCGTCAGGAGTGGGCGCCGGCCGGACGCTCGCTGCGCCGACCTTCCCACGTGTGCATAGCCGCTTCGATAAGGTCGACGTCCTTCGGGTCCCCCGCCTCGACCAGCCGGTAGCGCATATCTCGGCCAGCGTCGCCGAACTTGATGTGCTCCAAGGGGAGGCGGAGAGCGTCGTTCTGTGACGGGTCCCGGAAGGTGCACATGGGGTCGCCGCCATCGGCCACCACCGCCATTTGCTCCTTCAATAGCTTGCGGAACAGGATGATGCCCTTGTCCGACTCACCAAGCTTTTCGAGGTTGCGCCGGGCAATAGGCCCCTGCGTCACCCAGGCCATGTAGTCCTGGT
>JBJKQC010000017.1:0-11315 GCA_046705745.1 Dehalococcoidia bacterium | reverse complement strand
ACCGCGCTCCGCGCCGTCCAGCGGGGCTCGCACCGGTGCTTCGAGCGCGGCGCCGCCCGCTATCAGCTGACAGGGACCTGGGGCTACCGCCGTTATGTGGAGGCCTCCGGCTCCAACCTCAACGGCGCCGTCTCCGACCTGGCGACGACGCTCACTGTGGACGACGGCACGGACTTCGCCGTCGGGCAGACGGTTCTCGTGGAGGACGAGCAGATGCTGGTGACAGACATCGCGGCGAACGTCCTGACGGTGGCGCGTGCGCTCAACGGCACGGCCGCCGCGGCCCACGCCGACCTCACACCGGTGGGCATTCTGCGCTGGCCCTCGCCCGTGGAGCGCGCCGTCCTCATCAACACCGCCCGCATCTGGACCCGCGCCCCCGCCTTCGAGCCCTTCTACGTCGACGCCGACCTAGACACCGATGTCCGAGCCCTCCTGGACCCCTACCGCCTGCTGCCCGTGTGAGTGTGGGCTTCGGGCCGGGCCTCTCCGTCCTTCCGGCGGAGGCCGGAACCCAGGGACGTGCGCCTTGCAGGACATACTCCTAGGTCAGACGCGGTATTTCCCCTCCTTGCTTGCGTGGGCGCAGCCCGGCCAGGACCGATTGCCTCGAAAACTCGCCCTTCGTTTGTGAATTTAGGGAATCGAGGGACATCAGCGGAGCGCGACGTCTGCCCGAGAGGCAAGGGCGTTTCCATCGCTTCCGGCAACGGGCTCACCCCGTACCGCCGGTCCCCGTACCGCCGGTCACGGGGAGGACCGAAGGGACTGGCCTGGGACGCCCCTTACCGCCCACTTTTTGCCGGCCCAATGTGCGGTATCACGAGCGGGACCGCCCGCAACCGTACCGCCTACGCCTTCGTAACTTTGTGCGGAATAATCGCAGGGATGGCTTCACGGCCAAGAAAGCCCTCCAGGCGCCCCCCTGAAATACCGGTCATTCGTGACCGGTATCCACGCGCGCGGCTTCGTTGCCTGCCCGCCGTTGAGGGCACGGGCGCACCCTTTGTGCGCTTCTTACCCTCTCACCTTGTCACCGTTCGCTCACCAAAAGGAGAAACGCCATGACCCAGCTACACACAACCCAACGGGAGCGACTCGCCTCCCTGGAATCCTACGTGGACGGACACGCCCGAGAGCACGAGCTCACCGAGCGCCTGTGGGAGGCCAAGCTGGATGCCATCGACGCCCGCCTTGCCCAGATAGAGCGCATGCTCATCGAGGGCAGGGACCCGCCCAGCGAAGGCGGCCCCAAGCTCCGCCTTGCCCGCCGTGACCTTGGCCTCGCCGGCCTCGCCGCCACGCTCACCTCGGCTCTCTGGTGGCTTGCCCAGTTTTTCCAGGCCATGGCGGCAAGAGGTGGATGAGGCAGATGGCCGGTCGCCCTTGCCGCTCCGGTCCTCATTCCACCATTGCCAGCAGCTCGCGCAGATGTGGCAGCGCCTCTCGCGCCGCCGATTCTCCCGCGGCAATGGCCTCGGCCGCGTGCTTCGCGCCCAGCATCAGGAGGGCCTCATCCATGGCCGGCCGCAGCAGCACCGCCGGAGGCTCCTGGGCCAGCCGCAGGGCAGTCAACTGGTGCGTCAGGATGATGCCGGTGCGCACCAGCGCTTCCACCAGGCCCGGCCGCCGACCCCGGTGCTTGTGAGTCATCTCCCAGTCCGGCGAAGGGCCCACATCCACCGCCAGCACGACGTCGGCGCCAAGGTCGCTTGCCAGGGCCACGGGGATAGGGTCTGAGAGTGCGCCGTCCACCAGCCTCCGTCCGGCCATTTCCACCGGCGGGAATATCCCCGGCACCGCGGTGCTGGCAAGGACTCCATCCAGGAGAAGACCTTCACGCAGCACGACAGGCTCGCCCGTGTCTAGGTCCGTGGCCACCATGGCCAGTGGGATGCGCGTCTCCTCGAACCGTGTCTCACCCAGATAGTTCCGCAAGAATCCCGCGAGACGGCCAGTGGAGGCGATGCTAACCAGTGGCGGGCCAGGCTCCAGCAGGCGCGCCAGGCGCGGAAGCCGGGCTACATGGCGGGCACCGGCTTCCAGTTCCGCCGCTGCCGCGCCAACAGCCCAAGCGGCCGCGATGAGAGCGCCGATGCTGGCGCCCGAGATAGCGTAGACAGGGATGCCCTGTTCCTCCAGCACCTTGAGCACCCCGATGTGGGCGAGCCCGCGCAGACCGCCACTGCCGAGGGCGACTCCCAAACGCGGCGGCCAGGGACTGGTGGGATGGTTTCTGGATGTCTCCATGCGCGCTGCTTATCCTATCTCACGCTCATCAAGCAGCGCCCGCCGCATGCGGGCAGTTCGGGGCTGAGCGCCTGCCTTAACGCTAGCCTTCCAACTTCCCCCTCCGTGCTGAGCAGCGATCAGTGCTCACCACGCACGGCATACCCTCGCGGACCCCGCTCGGACCTGCCATGCCGGCCGGCTCGACCTGTCAACCCCGGTGGCTCGCCTGCGCCGGCGTTTGCCTCACATGGCAAGAGACCTTTATCCTGCCATGCAGACAGAAGGGCACCCTCCCGTTGATTCCAGCCCAGGAGAAAGACCCATGGCAGACGTGAAAACCGAAATCGTTGCCTTCCCCGTGCACGGTGGCGAGTGCGCCGGCTACCTTGCCCGTCCCGCCGACGGAGCAGACCCGGTTTCGGGTATCGTCGTCGTCCAGGAATGGTGGGGGCTGAACGAGCACATCAAGGACGTTACCCGCCGGTTTGCCGCGGAGGGCTATCTGGCGCTGGCGCCGGACCTCTATCGCGGCACGGTCACGGACAACGCCAACATGGCCGCCAGCCTTATGGACTCCCTCGACGTGCCCAATGCCGTCCGGGACATCCTGGGCGCCGTGCGCTACCTAGGACGCATCGGTGCGGCCAAGATCGGCATAGTCGGTTTCTGCATGGGCGGCAAGCTGACTATCGAGGCCGCCATCGAGGGCGGAGACGCCGTCTCGGCCATCGTCCCCTTCTACGGCTACTTGCCCCAGCCCCTGAGCCGGGCCGCCAAAATCACCGCGCCCGTCCTCGCCTTCTATGGCGGCAAGGACACGGATATCAGTGCCGACGACGTGGAGGCGTTCGAGACGGAGATGAAGAGAGCCGGCCGTGAGGTGGAGATGCGCACCTACCGGAACGCAGACCACGCCTTTTTCAACGACACCCGTCCGGGCGTGTATGACGAGAAGGCATCCGCGGATGCCTGGCGCCGCACCCTCGACTTTCTTAAGCGTCACGTGGGATAACGCTCGCTCGCGGCCTTGGTACAGTGTCGGAGGAGGGGTGGTGCGGGTAGCTTCGAGCAGCCAGCGTATTGCGTTCTTGGACGGTCTGCGGGCCGTCGCAATCCTCAGTGTGGTGGGCTACCACTACTTCAGCCGTTGGACGACGCCGGACAACCCCCAGAACCTTTACCCATATGGGGGAGCGCTGGCGCCGGTCTTTCATTACGGCTATTTCGGTGTCCAGCTCTTCTTCATGATCTCCGGGTTTGTGATTTTCATGACGCTGTATCGCTGCTCGTCATGGCACGAGTTTCTGTGGCGGCGGCTCTCCCGCCTGTACCCCGCGATGCTCGCGGCTTCCGTGCTCATATTCTTCGTGGCAAGGATATGGAGCGGGTATCTGTTCCCAATGCACTACATCAATCTCGTTCCCGGGCTCACCTTCGTCGAGCTGTTCCCATGGAAGATCACGCCGGCTGACGGGGCCTTCTGGAGCCTGTTTGTCGAAGCGAAGTTCTATGTCATGGTCGCTGCGCTCTTTTGGATTGCAGGCTCCAAGAACGTCCTTGGAATACTGACCCTGGTTGCCGTGTTCGGGAACATGCTGGGGCCCATCGCCTACCTGGCCGGAGCCAGCGGCTTCACCCTATGGATGATCGACTACGCCCTCATTCCGCTCTACCTGCCGTGGTTCATCATCGGCCTGTTCGTATATGAGCTGCACACGCAAAAGCGCCCAAGCCGGACGGGACTCGCCAGCCTCACCGCGGCACTCCTGATCATCGCCGGCCACGCGGTCTACAACGCCCTTTCGGGTTACGGCAGCCCGGTGGTGCTGCTGGTCCAGGCCCTTACCATCGCCCTGTTCTTTGGCGCCTTCTACCTCCGGCCGCTCCAGGGCTTGCTCTCCGCCTCCGTCCTCGTCTTCATCGGTGTCATCTCCTACCCCCTATACCTGATCCACCAACACATCGGCGTCAGCATCATCCACGCGACACTGGGCGGCCCGCTCAAGGGGCCCGTGTCGCTCATTATTCCGATCGTGATCGTCTCCGGCATGGTGACGCTGGCATGGCTCATCTACCGGTTCGTTGAAGTCCCCGGCCAGCGGTGGCTACGCGGGCAGACGGCGCGGCGTAGGGCGCCGGTCCCCGAGCCAAAGACCGTTGCTGCTTCAGGAGCGGACTGACAGCCTGCGAACCCTACGATGGGGCCGCGTCAGGAGCGAACCTAGCCAGGAAAGCGAGCACATCGAATACGGGACCAAGCATGCCCAGCTTGTCGCGGGTCTCCAGGAAGTCCTGCTCGCCGCGCAGTATGCGGACGACGGCGGTCCAGGCCGCGGGCAGGCGGTCGAACACCCACATCCAGAAATTCGGAGCACGGTGGAAGACGTTGCGGGCGGCGCCCGCCATCCGCAAGTCGTCTCCTAGGCGTTCTCGCAACTCCCGCTGGTAGCCGGACAGGTCCTTTGCGCGCCCCTCCAAATACCCTTGAAGGTGGTGGGCGGCAAGGATACCGCTGACGATGGCGCCATAAATACCCTCGCCGGTGAACGGCTCAACGAGGCCGGCGGCGTCTCCTGCCAGCAACACGTTGCCCTTGGCGACGGGAGCGCCGCGACGCCGCACCGGCAGCCGGTACCCGCGCAGTCCCTGCAGGGCGTCTAGAGAGAGTCCGTGTGCTACCAACAGCCGTTCCAAGTCACGACGCAGGGTTGGTCCGGCCCCCAGCTCGCCGCCGACTCCGAAGTTGAGGTGGTCTCCCTTGGGGAAGACCCACCCATACCCGCCCCGCACCTGGCCGATGTCGAGCTCGATGGCATCTTGCCACTCCACGGGCACACTCCCGGCAGGCAGGGCGTTGCCCTCCAGCGCCACCATCAGCCAGCGATGCCCCGCCAGTCCGGCCATGCGTGAGACGACGCCATTCACGCCATCGGCAGCCACCAGCGCGCGTCCGGTCACCGCGCCCCTCTCGGTCCGCGCGACTACTCGCCCCGAGGAGCTCTGGATGCCTTGCACCGCTGTTCCTTCTTCCAGCTCGGCCCCTGCGGCCACCGCCTGTTCCAGAAGGAATGCATCCAGCCGGGAGCGTTGTGTCAGGTGCACCAGCGGCTGGGCGGTGTGCCTCACCAGCTCACGCCGCCCTATGCGGAACCGGACGCCGTGGACAGTCCGCTCCGTAATGGGGCTGAGGTCGAAGGGCAAGAGGCTGGCGGCCCGCAAGGTTACGCCGCCCCCGCAGGGCTTGTCCCGAGGAAAGCGGGCTTTGTCAAGGATAATCGCCGACAACCCACGAGCGGCGCACTCCCTTGCTGCGGTGCTGCCGGCCGGGCCCCCGCCGACCACGATGACATCGTAAAGACGGCCATCCCTCATGCGCCTGCCTCCCCTGAGGACGGGCGAGCCAGCCCGTTCCGCTGTAGGCCTAACGCCATTATCGGGGCACGAAGGTGCAGAAAGAACATGAGTTATTCCAGATTGACATTGGATGGAGAGAGTTGGATTGTGAACGGAGGACGGCCCCCGTCGGTTGGGGACGCCAGGCACACACCAAGCGGACGCAGGCTCACGGGGACCGAGCCCCGGCAGTTATTCGCGGAGGACATTGGGGTCGACGGACAGAATCCGCTTTGGCCGCGGACACGGAGACGCGCAGCGCGCGAGTGGCAAATGACGAAAGGAAGGCGGCAGACATGGCGGGATGCTCTTGCGTATTATCATGGCGTTCGCAAGGAAACCGACACGTCCATGCTCCGATGTACGAAGGGACTGGGATTGCATCATGAAGACGGTCACCGTCAAGAGCGTCCAGCACATGACACACGTCGCTTACGGCGGCAAGCACAGCATCGTGACTGACGAGCCGCCCGAGAGCGGCGATGACCTCGGGATGTCCGCGTACGAGCTGCTCCTGGCGTCCCTGGGCACCTGAATGGCTGTGACACTTCGGCTGTATGCCGAACGAAAGGGATGGCCATTGGGCGACGTCACCGTGGACCTCACTCACCAGAAAGTCGATGCCCGAGACTGTCCCGACTGCGAGGAGGGGCTGGAAGGCCCGGTGGACGTGATCCGTACGCACATCCAGGTGACTGGACCGCTCACGGGCGACCAAGAAGCCCGGCTGAAAGAGATCGCTGGGCGCTGCCCCATACACAAGACGCTGCGAGGCAGGCCACAGCTATTCGAAGACCTTCACGTAAGGGTGCCGGGCGAGTGAGCCCTTACGGATGCTCCCATCGGGTACGGTAGGCCGGGCGGCTCCTTCCCGTATCCGTGCCGGCCATGCACGTGGAGGCTGCTGGTCGATCGCTTTGCCGCCTCTTGGCGCCGGGCCCTGCAGCCCAGCACTCCGCTTCTCCTCTTCATTTTTTGCTCACAATGGCCTGGTCAAAACAAGCGGCAACGCACGAGCAGCCATGTCACGTAGAAGGGCTCGATAGTTCTACCTAGGTGTGGCGCCAAAACCAATCTCCTTAGATTAGGTGAGGCAACCTCGACAAAAAGGCCTCCTGTGCGATGGAGCGGCCGTGTACATCCGGTACAACTGCACCTCAATCGCTCCAGAGACAGGAGGGCATGATGCGACGATGGTGGATAGGGGCCGGTGTGGCGGCGGCCGGCATTGCCGCGTTGGCGGCGTTGCCGGCGGTGCTGCCCGCTCGGACGGCATTAGCGGTGGGTCTGCCGCTACGGATCAATGCGGGAGGCGGCGCGGTAACGGATAGCCAGGGGAATCAGTGGGCAGCGGACAGGCCATATTCGACGAGCGCGGGATATGGCTACATCGACAATGACAGCACCGGAGGCAGCGCCGATCCTGGCATTCCTGTTTCCGGCACCCAGAATGACGCAATCTACTCGACTGAGCGCTGGGGGATGAGCGGTTACCGAATAGACGTGCCCAACGGGACGTACGATGTGAAGCTGCTCTTCGCGGAGACTTACAGCGGGATCACCGGGCCGGGACAGCGCGTGTTCGATGTATCCGTCCAAGGTCACACGGTGCTTTCCCGCCTGGACGTGTACCGTGAAGTGGGGTTCGCTACGGCCTTGACTAAGGACGTGCAAGGGGTCCAAGTGACTGACGGTCAATTGGACATCGGGTTCACCCCGCACGTGGAGCAACCCATGATCAAAGGGATCGAGGTGCAAGCGGAGAGCTCCGTGAGCCCCGCTTCCACGACGTCGGCCACGGCAACGCCAACGCCTGCCGCGACGCCAACGGCCACGGTGACAGCGACGCCCGCTGGCACGGCACAGGCCACGGCGACTCCAACGCCAACGCCTCCCCCGCCGACACCTACGGCGATAGCCACGTCGGCGCCGCCCACGGCAGCGGCGACTCCGACGCCGACCGCTTCGTCTACTTCGCAACAGCCGGCGGTGGCGCAGGTGCCGATACGCGTGGACGCGGGCGGCCCTGCGTTCGTCGACCGCCAAGGGAACCAGTGGCTAGCCGACCAGGCCTACTCGGCGGGCAGTGGATGGGGCTACATCGGAGGCCATGAGGCCTCATTCGCTACCCAATACCAAGGCGGCGTGGGCCTGGAGCCGCACTCTTCCGGCCGGGAGGGAATGAGCGCCTACAGGTTCAACGTGCCGGATCTGCCCCAAGGCTCCTTCTACGCGGTGACGCTGTACTTCACTGGAAGGCTCAACGGCGTCAACGCGCTCGGCCAGCGCATCTTTTACGCCACCGTGGGCCAAACGGTGCCGGGTGAGCAAGAAGCGGCCGTGGTCGGGCCAATCGACCCTTGGACCGCCTTCCATAGCTACTTCGTCCCCGACACCTATCAGGTGCAATACATCCGGCCGGTGAACGGGGTTCTCGAGATTACCTTCACGCCCATCGTTGGTCAGGCCGTTATAAACGGCATCACCATCGAACGGCAACAATAGCACTTTGCGATCGGGAACGTCCCCATCTCCTCCAGGGGGAGGGGGACGTTCCCCGTGTCGGGCAACGCGAGTGTCTCAGACGGTGTGCCTTTCCCCCTCATCCTGACCTTCCCCCTTGGTGGGAGAAGGGATACTAGGCTGGCCTTTCCTCCTTCACCGCGAATGTGCTCTTGACCCCCGCTGCCCGCTCCAGGAGCTCCCGCGCCGCGTTGTCCAGCCGTTCACTACGCGCGCCGCCGAGCATGGCGGCCAACTCCTCCACGCGCGCCTCCGGGGCCAGCGGCTCTGCGTGGGCGTGGGTCCGCCCGTCAACCAGGGCCTTGTCCACGCGGAAGTGGGAGTCTGCGTAGGCGGCTATCTGGGGCAAGTGGGTGACGCATAAGACCTGGCTGACGGCGGACAGCTCCCAGAGCTTGCGCCCCACGACATCCCCGGCCCGGCCTCCCACACCGACATCGATCTCGTCGAACACGAGCGTCGGAACACCGCTGGCGCCGCGCAGGGCGCTCTTGAGGGCCAACAGCATACGCGATGTCTCACCGCCGGAAGCGACCTTGGCAAGCGGCTTCAGCCCTTCGCCCTTATTGGTCTCCACGAGGAACTGGGCCTCGTCGATGCCGCTCCGGTTGAAGGCGTAGCGATGGCCGTCGGGCGCCGGCACGCCGTCCTCGGATTCTCTCTGGGCGAGGGTGACTTGGAAGGTGATCTGGGCAAGGCCAAGGCCGGCCAGCTCTCTGACAGCGTCCAATGCGAGGGACTCTGCTGCCCGGCGGCGCTTGATGGAAAGCTGCAAAGCCAGCGTACCGGAATGCTGTAATGCTGTATGCAGCCGAGCTTCGAGTCCCGCCCGGCGCTCGTCCGCCTGCTCGATGCGTTCCATCTCAGCCCGCGCTTGCTCTGCGAAGGGGAGAGCCGCTTCCTCCGTGCCGCCGTACTTGCGTTTCAGACGACGCACCAAGTCCAGCCGCTCCTCGACCTCCTCCAACCGCGCGGGGTCGTGCTCGATGGACTGCGCGTACGCTACCAGCCCGCGGGCTGCTTCTTCGATTTGCGCGGCGGCCGATTCCAGGGCGGCGATATGCTGCGCGGCATCGCTTGGAAGGTGGGGGGACCGTCCCAGCGCTAGCAGGGCGCGGGCGATGAGGTCGCCGGCATTGGCTGGGCCTTCGCGTAGAGCTTCGTAAGCCTCCGCGCAGGCTTCTTGGAGGTCCTGCGCGTGGGCCAGAAGGTCTCGTTGTTCCAACAGCTCCGCTTCCTCGCCGGGCCGCAGTCCGGCGGACTCGACCTCGTCCAGTTGGAACACGAGCAGGTCGCGTTCACGTTCGGCCTCGGCGGCCCCGGCATTGAGGTCGGTCAGCTCCTGTCGCAAGCGGCGCAGCTCGCCGAGAGTCGACGCCACTGCCTCCCGCTCAGCCTCCAGGCCGGCGTACGCGTCTAGCACGCTGAGCTGGAAGCGTGTGTCCAGCAGGGAGAGGTGAGTGCCCTGGCCGTGGATGTCCACCAGCAGGGCGCCGGCTTCCCTGACTGCCCCGACGGACACGGTGCGCCCATTGATGCGGCACAAGGAGCGGCCCTCGGGGTGCACCTCGCGCCAAATCACCAACACGCCGTCCTCGTCCACCGTGATGCCCTGCTCGGCGAGAGCCTTGTAGAGGGGGCTGTCGTTGGGAAGCTGGAACACGGCCTCGACGGAAGCGGCATCGGCACCCGCGCGGATCAGCTCGCGGTCGGCCCTGCCGCCGAGCACGAACTCCAGTGCGTCCACCAGCAGCGATTTCCCGGCACCGGTCTCGCCAGTGATGACGTTGAGGCCCGGCGTCGGCGTGACGCGGGTCTCCTGGATGACGGCGAAGTTGCGGACGGTAAGCTCGGCAAGCATCCGCGCCATTATAGAAGTGGGGATAGGGGTGCGTCCCTGCGCGCTATCCGGCCCGGCGGCGGTAGATACGGTGGCGAATACGAGGCGTGTACACGTACGGCCGAGGGCTGACGGCCAGTGCCAGCAAGGCGCAGGGGGCGGCAATGGAGACCAGCAGGCCGGGGAGGAAGTGCGTCCAGATGACGGCCGCGAAGCAGGCTGCTACGCAGGCGGCCAGGTACAGCAGGCGCTGGTAGTTGATGGCCGGCGGGGAAAAGGCGGCCCAAAGACCGGTAATGATCGCGCCAAGACCGCCTATGCCCGCAGCAAGGACCTCGAAGGTGCTGAACGCGTTGCTGCCACTGACCAGGTTGCCCACCGCTATTCCGAAGTCCTCCGGCTGGGCGAGCGCCCATAGGGCAGCGGCCAGCGCGATGGCTTGGCGGGTAGTGGTCCAGCCAAGCAGTCGGCCCAGCGCGGGGACGCCCAATGCCAGGAGCAGGTCTGTGTAGAAGATCCACATGATGACTATTTGCTAATAGTGAGTGACTAGGAGATCACTGCCTGAGGATGTTAACGGCATCCTGCGCGTGAATCCACGAGTTTGGCTGACGCTTTGTTTCTCTATGTACTGCCAGGTAGACGCCCAGAAGCACCAGCAGGCCGCCGGGGAGAACGGTCCAAGGCGGCACCTCGCCCAGCACGGGGATGGCCACCAGGGTGGCGATGATGGGCTCGGCTCGGACGGCCAGGGTCACGTTGGTGGCGGACGTGTGGGCCAGCGACCAGTTGAGGAGGGAGTGGCCCAGGGCCTGCGGGATCAGGGCGGCGAGCCCTATCCACAGGTAGGTCTGCCAGGGCAGGCCCAGCATGGGCGCGCCGGCGCCGACGGCAAGGGCAACGAGCAAGACGGCGGCGAAGCCATACACGATGGTGACGTAAGCCAGGTTGTCGACGTGTCCGCGCACGCGGCGTCCCACCAGCAGATAGCCCGCGACGGCGACGGCGCCCGCCAGGGCGAGTGCGTCGCCCAACAGGTGGCGGTCGCTCCCATCCCACTCACCGATGGCCAGCACGGCCCCGCCGGCAAGACTCAGGCCAATGGCCGCCACCGTCAGCCGGTTCATGCGGTCGCGCAGAGCAAAGTGCGAGGCTAGGGCCACGAACACTGGCGTGGTGGTGACCAGCAGCACGGAGCTGGCGACGGAGGTGAGCGACAGCGACGTGATCCATGCGGCGAAGTGCGCGGCCAGGCACGCGCCTGACAGCACTAACAATGGAAGATCAGCGCGTGTCAGGGCTTTCCATGCAGGGCGAGCGCGCAATA